>JAAYOS010000034.1 GCA_012520195.1 Clostridiales bacterium
AAAAATTGCACAACCAACGTCTCCAGCTTGGTTGTACAATGTTATTTACGATGCTGTATTTAATTATGTGTTGTTGACACCTTTTTCAGCCAGTTTTATTGCCACTTCTCTTCCAAACCCACTGCCGCCACCTGTTATGATAACCGTTTTCCCTTGCATACAATTTCCTCCTTAATTGGACTAATTAATTATAGTCTATCACATAATACTGTCTACAATCCATAAGAATTTTCGACATTGTGGCGTGGTTTTGTTACTCTTCTCTGGGTTCTACCGCTTCCATAAAACGCCGGAACAAAGCAGCACCTTACCGCTTAAGCTGCCTCCTTCCTCTTCATTACTTGCTGAAGGCTTACACCAGTTTTCATTTGTCGAAAAAACTGCCCCTATCTACTTGATAAGGGGCAGTTCAATTTAATCAGTTTTTATCTCGCCAAGTAACGGTCATAGGCAGCCTGCTGGATATCGATACAGCGCTCTATACCCATAGACTTAATCTGATCTACAAAGCTATCAAATTCACTTAGAGATCTGGTTCCCATGATAAATTGTGGAATAGTCTCAAAAGCATAGGTTTCAATATCACTGTAAGTCGTGCTATACTCTTGCCCTTCTTCTGCTGTCAGAGTCAAGACTGGAAGCATATACTCATTAGTGTCCTTGTTCCAAACATCATATGCATCAAGTGCGGCCTCAGCCGGAGTTCCCTCAAAGCCCTGCCATAGGCGTTTGAAGTCTCCCATGCCTACGCCATCAAACCAAGTATAGTTGTATAGTACGGAGTCAAAGCTAAATCCACTTGGGTTATTGAGTATAATGTCGGTGTAGACAGGTCTACCATCTACCATTGTGTAGCTGACGCCTTCCTTACCATAGTTCATCAGGAGAGCACCCTCATCAGTATAGAAGTAGTCCATAAGCTTTACAACAATCTCAAGGTTTTCACAATCAGCAGAGATAGCATTTGGCGTTTTTGCTTCAGGGGAATTAAATCTAAACCGAATAATATCTCCTGCTTTCTTAACAGGAGCTGAAACCGGGGTCAACTCAAATCCTTCTATTTCAGTTGAGCCATCAACCACCTTAGCATTTGCGGTGTAACCCCATGGGAATAGACCTGCAGCAGCTTCACCATTCATTACCATAGTGAAAGCATCACCAGCAAAAATCGCGAAATTGACTCCGCGAGCGACAAACTCCTTATCGAGGTAGCCTTTGTTATACCAATCATTCATCAATGTTAGGTATTCCTTGAACTCTGGCTCGATATAGCCATACTTTACTTCTCCATCTTTTTGGAAAAACTCTTTACCGATTTGGTATGCTGACAGGAACTCACTGTTAAGTGAAACACCCGACATATCAAACACTAATGGGTACTTTACTCCCTCATCAATAAATGCGTCAAATGCAGTCTCCCAATCATTCAGGGTAACCGGAAGGTCTACACCTCTTTTTGCGAGGATGTCTCCCCTCAACGCAAGTCCATTCCAGGGATATTCTGCAGGATCGTTTAGGGTGTATATCGACCAGATATTCCCTGCGTCAGTAATTGTCTGACGGGCTACATCAGGTGTTACGGTTCGTTTTGCAGCATAGTTTGGTGCATATTCGTCAATCAGGTCGTTGAGCTTTAGATATACTTT
>JAAYOS010000035.1 GCA_012520195.1 Clostridiales bacterium
CCCAGATTATGAAGAATCCGAAAGTTGTTATCTGCGCTATGGCTGACAACAAGTGGATACGGCTTCGTGCTGTTGCAAAGGAAGCGCCCGAGGAGATTGTAGAGAGATTATTCGCAGACAATCCGTTTCTTTCCAGTATATATAACGATAAAAGCGGGCTCAAACTCGGAGTACTAGAGCTTACAGAGGGTACTGTTGAGTTTTGCGGTATGATGGGCCCAGAGAGAACAGAAACCCTCTAATAAAAAACACCATACTTTCCGATAAATAGACGAATAGGCTTTCGTATGTATTTAAGGTTATTCAGGCTATAGAAATAAACAAAGGTCTGAGATTTAGCCGGATATGTACCAGTCACCTGATAGAAAAGGGGAAAATTATGAAACGCTTAGTCTGTTTATCGCTTTCAGTGATACTTGCATGCCTATGTTTTTTCGGTTGCACTACCGAGGGTAGCGCACAAACCGATGATCCGGTGACAACAGTTAAAAGCCCTACTATTAGCGAGCCAGCTTCTACAGAAGATGAGGCCAGAACTTTTTTTCCGCTAGAGGAAACAGCAAGTTTCTCGGCATGGGCAGTTTGGGTATATGACCAGCCGGCCCAGATTTGGACTAGTTGGAACGACTCGATTGCATATCAGGCAATTGAAGAAAGAACTAATGTCCATGTAGATTTCATTACACCAACGTTTGGTAGCGAAAGAGAACACCTCAACCTTCTCATTTCCTCAGGGGATTACCCCGAGGTAATTTCTGCATTTTCATCGTACTATGGCAAGGGCATTCCTGATGCCATCAGCGAGGGGATAGCAATTCCCGTTGATGACATCGTTAACAACTATATGCCAAACTATTTAGCCAAAGTTGATGAGTTTGACATCTTGCGGGAAATTACCACTGATGAGGGTTATATGGGAGCTATCTATACGCTGAATCATAGGCGGCAGTATCCGTGGAACGGTATGGGGATTCGAAAAGACTTCCTAGACACGTTAGGCTTAGATGTGCCCGAGACATATGATGAACTGTATGATGTTCTTGTCGCTTTTAGAGATGAGCTCGGACTTCCTGCTCCAATGAACCTTGACGGTATGAGCATGGGTGGCGACTTCATGAACTGGCTCTTCTCGCCCGGCTTCGGTGCGATCGGTACGTTTTTTCAAAAGGATGGGATTGCCTATTACGGTCCTATACTTGAGGAGTATCGAGACTATCTAGCTATGTGCGCACAGTGGTATAAAGAAGGCCTTATCGACCGCGACTTTGACACAAATAATCCGCTTTTTGGTAATGGTGAGGTTATGGCTCTAAACGATGAGGTCGGCTATACGATCGGATGCGACAATATCGGTACATATGAAGAAAACTATGGTATCCCTATTAATCCAGATTACTACCTGCTGCCTGTTCCCTGTATGACACTGGAAAAAGGACAGCATACTCATTTTGGTGTTTTCCAGAACTATGTTGAAGTCGATACAGTTGTAACTTGTAATGCTAAGGACCATGAGCTAATCGGCAGGTGGTTTGATTTCTGCTATACAGAAGACGCTTATTACATAATGAACTACGGCATCGAGGATGTTACATTCTACTTCGATGAGAACAATGAAGCTACGCTGTGTAAAGAATGGTGCGAGGATTACTTTGACACCGATTTCTTTAATGTTCAGCGTGGCTTTACTTGTATTCGCATGCCTTTCATTCGTGACATTTATATGGGCCGAGATTGTCACAAGACAGATGCAGCTCAGCGCATTACGTATTTTGAGTCGGGTCCGGTATGGGCTCAAGATGACGGAGAATGGCTATATCCAGCCACCGCCACGCTGACGGCTGAAGAGACTGCTCTGTACAGTAGTATCTATAACGATGTTAACACACTTAAGGTTGAGACATTCACAGCCATCATAAAAGGTCAGAAGGATATCTCTGAATGGGACAATTTCGTTGAAACAGCAAAATCGATCCGTGTTGATGAAATGATTGCTATCAAACAGGCGTCGCTCGACCGCTACTACGACCGCATCTCTGAATGACGCAGGTTACGCTTTAATCCAGAATCTTGTCAGGAGGAATGAAATGGACACAATGGAAGTACCACCAAAAAGGGAGTTACCTAAACCGGATACATTTGAAGGTCTATCACGATACCGCCCTCCGCTTTGCTATGAGCTTGTTGGCAAGAGATTTCAACTAGTGCTAGATGACGGGTATGAGTATGAGTTAGAGTTTCCGGATAAGGAAGTGCTGACCTTTGGCCGTATTGATGGGGAGAAGGGTGAGTTCAAATATGATTGCCTCAAACCGGAAGCAGTAACATACTTTGTAAACTTTGAGGAGTCGAGAACATCTCCGCGTACAGGGCGTACGATTATTCTTGACCTAGAGCAGAGCCTAGTAACCTGTGTAATAGCAAACCTTGGTTGTGATCCTAAGTTTCCAAAGATGCCATCAACTAAAATCGTGTTTGGTGCGATACGTCGAGAAGACGGGTCGGTGCCAACAATTCGCCATGGCTTCACAAACGAGCTTTGTGGAAGGGCTGTAGACTGGAATTACGGGACATTTAGGATAGTGCATGTCTATTCAAGTGAGCGGTATTACCGTGTTACATTTACTCCAAAAGCTATAAAGGTCATACTCTCCTCTAATCCCGATATGCGTCCTCCGGAGGAGGGAAGTCGGTCTTCGCATGTCTATGAGGACTACGCTGACTATATAAAAGTCAAGGACGGAGTGTATGTCGTAAACTTACTTGAGTCGATTCTTTGTCGACAGAGAGGTCATGGGAACAATCTACTATTTCTGATGAATCTAAATGAGATGCACGATGTAGGTCGTTCTTTTGGAACAAATAATGACGGTAACGATGAGAACTATACATTTGGAGCTTTTGGAGAATATTTTGACGCAAAGGATACTCTTGAAAAGACAAGCACCTATCATATTAGGTAAGAGCGTATATTGTGTGAGGGGAGTAATATATGGAAAACATTAAGAAAGAGCTACCAAAAGCAAAACAGTATGAGGGCATGTCACAGTATCGGCCCCCACTCTGCTTCGAACTTGTAGGCATGAGCTTTGAACTAGTTATGGATAACGGTTATGACTATGAGGTTAGTTTTATCGACAGAAATCAGCTCTCATACGGGCTTCTAGATGGTGAAAAGAAAAACTACGAGTATGACTGTCTAAAAGCAGAGGACGATACATACTTTGTCAACTTTGAAATGGTTGGCGAGGTGCCGCGGACCGGACTCAGCATAATCCTTGATTTAGAGCAGAGTCTTGTAACTTCAGAGTACATAACTATCGGGGTAAATCCTAAGTATCCAAAACAGCCGGAACCCAAGATCATATTTGGGGCCATTCGTAGAGAAGACGGGAGCATTCCAACTATACGACATGGGTATACGACTGATATGATTGGCAAGGCAATTTGCTGGAACTACGGAACACTAGAGGTCGTTCATGTTTACTCCAGCGAACGTTACTATCGCCTTACTACAACCAAATGGGAGGCGGAGCGTAGAAGGGCAGCAAACCCGGAAGCCTTTAGCAATAGGGAGGCTTTTAATACAAAGCGTCTCTATGAGGAGCCGGCCGATTACATCAAGATTAAAGATGGTATCTATGTGTTCAACATGACCGAGACGATGATGAACCGTGAGCGCGGACAGGGTAACAACTTGCTTTTCCTGATGAATCTAAACCGAATGTATGATGTCGGCAGATCATTTGGATATAATGGCGAGGGAGAGCCTGAAAACTATACATACGGTGCATACGGCATGTATTATGATGCTTCAGATTTGCTGGCGAGAGAGAGCACTGAGTTCATTAGATAAGAAAACCCTTACAAATTTGAAGTACTAGCGCAACTATGCACAGACGAAGATAGTTTGTTAGTTTATGTCTTTGTCTGTGCATATTAGCAATTTGCATACGAGCAGCATCTATATATGAGCGGTTTCTAAATATGAGTGGTATCGAAATACGCGCGGTATCTATATACAAGCAGCATCTTAATAGGGTGTGTAACAGGGTAGAGGCAAGTTAAACGAGGTGAATGAGTATGTATAATGACAAGTTTGTGAGTTTAGTAGCAGGGGAGATTGATAAAAGACCTTACTCCGCCCCCCCTTGTTTTGAGCTAGTTGGAAAGAGGTTCTCTGTTGACTTTATTGACAGGGGGCTCTGTGAGCTTGTGGTTAATGAAGAAACTCTTGAATTCTGTGGAGAGTCGTTTGATTACAGCTGTGTAAAGTGTAAAGAGGATGTGTACCTGTTGGGATTTGGAGGCGGATGCCTGGTATTAGATATTTCTTCTGGAGCAGCAGTACTTATTGATGGTAGCGGTACGTTTTTTAGTAAGACTGGAAATGTAGGATATACAACGGATCTTGAAGGATGGAAGTGTAGGGCATGCTTTAGGCCGGGGCTTGAGTTGGATTTTCAACTTGAAGAAGAATCAATTATATGTGGGGAAGACAAGCGTGATGTGGATTACATTTCGGTTGATGATTCATTATATATTGTGAGTGCTAATACCACCGATGGCATTGTCACGATCGTCATTGATCTTGCACGCTTTTTATTCTATGGCTCGATTGCTGACCGGTTAATTTTGGGCGGGTATATTGAGAATATTGACTAAGTAGATATGTAAAGATATTGACACTCCCACTCCCACTGACTAAAGTCATTGAGGATCAGCTTTAGCTCTGTGAAACTATGTATTAGTTTGTTTGACTAAGAAGTCGCCTGCTCTTCAAACGAGCAGGCGACTTCTTAATTAGTTGGGATACAGGATTCTATTCTGAATCAGATACCGCAGTAAATCTCTTGCCAATAAACTTTCCGCGCTCCATTTCGTCCACCATCGCCACTGCAAAATCAGCATAACTAATATAGCTCTTGCCTTGCCGGTTATTGATCAAGAAGTCAGTGCCAAGTGTATACTTTCCTGTACGGGGCCCGTTAGCATCAAACGTGAAGGCTGGGCTTTGGAATGTCCAATTGACCTTGCTCTTCTTTAACTCCTCAAATGCTTTTAGCATAGCAATAGGTACTGCAGCGAACTGTTCAGGTATCAGCGTATACGCTAGTTTCGTTTTTGTGTCATCGGTGTAAAGACTCCCTGCACCGCCCACCACAAAAAACCTCACTTCAGGAAGGCTTTCCATTATCGAAATGAACTTTTGCATACTGGTTACATATTCGTCTTCCTTCCCAATAGGCGCTCCATATGCACTAACGACTATGTCGAAGTCCTCAAGGTCTTCCACTTGAAGATCAAACAGGTCCTTTACTATCAGCCCGTATTTGTCTGTGTCAACCTTATCGGGGTTTCGTACAACAGCAGTGACCTCATGGCCGCGTATGTAAGCCTCTTCTGCTATCAGCCGTCCAGCCTTTCCTGATGCCCCAATAACTGCAATCTTCATAATGCACCTCCAAAAAGTATCAATGGTTGTAACTTGCTTATGGTGGATTATAACAAGAATAGTTACCGGTGTAAACTAGGCACATAAACTAATATTAATATCTAATAAATATTAACTATATATATGAAACAAGGGGCAGACAAAGCGACTACTTTACATACAGTCATAATTATGGTATCTATTAGAAAGAATGTGATAATAGTATATTAAATGTCAATGCAATTCTGAGAAAGCCACATCTCTGATATTGCAATTGTCTCGTAAGAATTGGAGGGAAGCAATTTGAGGAAAAAGCTAAAGAGACAGTTTGAGCAAAGACATAAGTTCATGTTTGATATTAACAGAGTTCCTTTTAGCAGAAGACTGTCTTACCTTTCGGTGGATGAGAGGCTCGCTCCTACAGAGTCGGGGGCTGATCGAAAGCAACTTGCTTTGATCCGTCAGGTGAGAACCTATGGGACCGACCCGGAGGCAAAGCGTGATCGGATGCTCGCATTCCGTCCTATTTTCAACCAGGAATCTATTCCATATCGAGTGGATGCAGACCCTGGTAGAATGCGTGTTCAGACATCATACGGTAGTTTTGAGGTGTGCTTCGACGGCGCTGATGTCATTCGCATTCGCGGGCAAGGGTTGACTGTACGATTCTTTACAAAAATGACTACAGCGGAAGGAGCAGTCGACCGGCTGGATGGTACATATCAAATTAACTATTTCATGCACGGAGAATATCTGTTTGTGCCAATTAAGGGCAAGATAGATTTTGAAGCCGAGTGGATTTGGGAGAGTCGTAAATCTTCCGATGTTCTGTTGGATATAGAGCCGGATGAGTCAGGGTACTTCGAATTGGCAATTCACCACGCTGAGCATGGGGCTGAGAGATATGAATCATATAGACCATTCGAAGAATGTGCCAAGGAATCGCTCGATGACTATGAGAATTGGTATTCAATGTATCCACCGGTACCAAGTAAGTATGAGTACATAAAAAGGCTATCTGTTTATGCGATATGGATTTGTCAAATAGGACCACGCGGTTTGATTACAGAACCTGCCATCCTTTTCAACAAGCCTACCGAATCTAGCTGCTTCTCATGGCACCAGGTTTATCATGCCATGATAATGCATAACGACGTGGATATGGCGGTACAGACTTTGATGAATCTTTTTGCATACCAGGATGAGTTTGGTGAGATTGCGGATCTCTATGATGACAAGTTCAACAACATTATGGCGACAAAGCCCCCATTCCACGGTTACGGCCTACTATACATGCTTGAGCGCATTGGTGACTCTATAACGGTTGAACATTGTAAGCATATGTATAAAGGTCTCTCAAAGTGGTACGAATGGTGGATGACATTACGGGATACTGATAATGACGGTGTGCCACAGTATAATCATGGGTGCGAATCTGGAAATGACTTTACGGACTTAATGGCAAAAGGGGTACCTACTGAGGCCCCCGATCTCATATCCTATTTGGCTCTACTAGCGGAGGGACTGGGAAAGCTTGCATCACGTATGGGCATGGAATCTGAGTCAGCGAAGTGGCAAGGTGAATCAGAACGTCTGATAAATGTGCTGGTGAATGAATTCTGGAACGGCAAGAAATTCATTGCACGGCTTTCAACCACTCACGAGATTATAGAATCTGATGAGCTTGAGGTCTATACACCTATGATGCTTGGTGCCCGTTTACCAGAACACATTGTAAAGGCTATGGCAAAGGACTTGGCAAATCCCGAGCTGTACTATACTCCATATGGGCTTCGTTCTAGACCGAAACAGTATGAAAACGGTCAGGCTCTACCCGGGATGATTGCGGGTTTTGCACAAGTAAAAATACTCCCTGGTCTCTATTATGCAGGTGAGAAGGAACTTGCACGGAAAATGATTGCTGGATTCTGTGATTTGGGTGCAGAACGCATGCCAAGCTTCATGTTCAGGGAACCTGTTCCACCCGCGCCGCCCCCATCACCGAATGCAGGTTTTCCTGATGGTAGAGGAGGTCCCCCTGCTTCGCGTGAACAAGGGCCAGGAACTGCGCCAGCGGATGCTCCATCAGAGCCTCCTTCAAGGGGAGGATTGATGGGGCTAAGTGCGCTTGCTGCTGCAATGTGGCTCGACTTGGCTACATTCCTTGAAGAGATATCTTAGTAAATACTTGCAGAGAGAAGGGGTTTATCATGTTCGGCACTAAAGAGAGATTCGATTTATGTTCACTTCCCTTCAGCGGAAGGGATTCGAGGTTAGCTATATTTGAAGATGAGGAAACTAGAGAGTTATATCTGACTTTCAGCAGATCTCCTACACCAAGGGTTGAGCGCAAAAGACTAATTCGTTTCGCCCCCGTTATTGATAATAAAGATATTGTGTCATGGGATTACGATGTCCAACCTGGGAAGCTCACAATTAGTACTATCAAGGGAACTATAGAGTTTTGCTTCTCAGGACCAAAGCTCCTTCGGATTAGGGGGAAGGGTAGTGTTTCACTGAGATTCTACATCCGTGACCTGAAAATATACGAAAACGCATCTCCGAGGGAAGATGGGAGTGTAGAGGTAGTCTATGAGATACTCGGTAAACTGTTGTTCGTGCCGTTAAAGGGCGTTCTACGGCAGGATTCGTTCTGGAGAAATACTACCGCTCGCACAGATGATTTCACAATCGATATAATCCCGTCAGTCGAAGCACAAGAGTTCGAGATAGCAGTTCATGAGTATTACTCAAACGGTGTCAGGGATGAAGATTATCCGCCATTCGACCAATGCGCTGAGAGATCCGCTGCAGATTTTGAAGATTTCCTTTCATCTTTAGGAAGTTATCCGGAGGAGTTTTCAGCTCTTGTAAGAAGAGCAGCTTGGGCTCTATGGACATCTCGCGTATCACCTGAGAGCAGAATGGTTGCACCAGCTTATCTATCAAGCAAAGTTAACCTAGTTAGAGCAGTAGGCTGGGAACAAGCGATTATTTCTGTTGCATTGATGGGTGATCCTGATAGTGCCTATGAGGCCCTAATGAGTCAGTTTGCCTATCAGGACGAGCTGGGTCAGATCCCGAACAATATAAGTGATATGGGCGAGGATTACATAACAGCTGGTGCACCAATGCAGGGGTTTGCGATAAGCCATATCCTAAATAGTGGAATCATGCTCGACTCTGCTAAACTTGAGGAATTATATAGAGCGCTATCGAGGTACACTGACTGGTGGTTGCGAGCCAGGTGTCGCGATGGCAGCGGAGTTCCACAGTACTACCATCCCGAAGAGTGTGGTTGGCTTGATGCTACAGTATTTACTTGGGGTGTGCCGTTGAAGGCTCCCGATTTAGTTTCGTGGCTTGTTCTACAGACAGAGGTATGTGCAAAACTTGCAGAAAAGATAGGTAAGCAAGAGGAAGCAGAGAAATGGAATGCGGAATCTAGCCGGCTTCTCGATGTGCTTGTTGGAGAGTTTTGGGAAGACAATCAATTTGTATACTACAATGCAAAGACCGGAAGACGCTTTAAGGTAAACTCTGTTCTTCGGCTGTTACCAATTATGTTGGGTAAGCGCTTGCCAAAGGATATTATTGACGCACTCGCTAGAGACATTGCCGATGAAGAGCAATTTCTTACCGATGGCGGTGTGGTGTCAGAAAGACTGAAGAGTAGGGAATTCCTTCTTGACGGAACCGCACTTCGCGGAGGAGTGCTACCCGCGATCCAGCTGATTCTTGCCTCAGGCTTAAGAGATGCAGGGAAGAAGGAGCTATCAGATGAACTTGCCAGGCGTGCTTGCCGACTTGCTGACGAAATGGGAGCCGCAGATTCAATTCCTCCCTTTAAGTTTGACCCCGGCACTGGCAAGCCAATTAGAGTCGAAGACGAGTTCGATATCAAATGGGGAATGGATTCGGACAAAGACCTATTCAAAACAGAACGCCGCGACCCCAAATCAGCTGTAGAATGGACATCAGCGGGATCTGCAGGTGTACTTGCACTTGCCCTTCATATCGGTAGCTAAGTGCATGTGGCAGGAATGGAGGAGTATCCCGAGCAATTTTAGTGTACTCAACATTATGAATTTGGGAGGAAAACAATATTATGAAGAAGAGAAAACTAATCGCTTTATTTCTTGTGGTCATCTTGATATTTGCAATGGTAGCAGGGTGCAGTAAAGAGACAGACGAGAAGGAGGATCCAAAGCCTACCGCAACTCCAGATTCAGATTCTGAAGTCGTCGAAGAGGAAATCCCCGAAGTAGATGAACTCGACCCTCATGATCTCCTTGAGGACGTACCAAACTATCGAAATGCTGATGTGCTTGGTACACTAGCATTTGATTACGAGGTTCCGCCAAGTAAATTACCGCTGACTACTGAAAAGGTAACCTTTGATTTCTGGATCGAAGCCCCCAACCCAGGAGCTAATATGGTCTTTCTCCACGAAGGAGAGATGTGGAAGGAGCTTGAGAATCGAACCAATATAGAGGTAACCATGCGTCACCCGGCAAAGGGCAGTGAACGGGAGCAGTTTATGGTTGTCGTGAACAGCGGCGATCTTCCTGACATGATGAAAAACCCTGAGTACTATCCTGGTGGATTTGACAAAGCTATGGATGACGAAATTTTCATCAATATGGCTGATTACCTTGAGTGGATGCCACACTATAGTGCTATGCTAAATTCCTCTGAAAACCTGCGCCGTGACGTGTACACAGACACCGGAAGGATTGGCCTCATTCATTTCTTCCAGTATCTTGAAGACGGTAAGAGGCAGATGGTCAACTACGGGCTAGCCGTGCGTCAAGATATCCTCGAAAAGAATAACTGGACCGGCGGACTGCCCGATACTATAGATGACTTGGAAGAAATGTTACACTTTTTCAAAGATGAATGTGGTTTTACGAATGGTCCGTTTCCACTTTCGCCAAACGGATTGCACGGTTTCTCATTTATGAATGGCTTTAACATTACGAGTAGCTGGCGAATCGACACAACAAACAACAAAGTCGATTATAGCCTGGTTCAGCCGGAGTTCAAGAGATATCTTGAAGTTTTGAACGATTGGTACAACAAGAACTTGATTTATAGAGATTTCATGACGGCAAGCAGTGAGCTTGACAGCCAGGGCTGGCTCTGGACTGATAAAGTTCCGATTGGTGTTACCTTCGCAATTTTTGCCGGCGATACGCAGTATGTTACCGGATTGAATCCAGATCCCGACTATAATATTGTAGGCATTAAAAACGTAACTCTTGAGCCGGGGAAGAAACCTATGCCCGCTGCATATAACATTGAGAATATTACTGCAAATGCGTACATGGCTTTCGCAATCACAACACAGTGCCATGACAAACCACTTCTTGCACGTTGGTGGGACTACTTCTTCTCTGCAGAGGGTGCTCTTCTAATCAACTATGGACCTTTTGAGGGCACAGGTCCAGATGATTGGGAAAAGACATACTACCGTAATGAGGATAATCGCCCAATCTTAACAAACTTTATGGTGAGAAACCCTGAATACGGAAGCTCTGAGATGTTGCAGAAATATGCATGGCATGGATGCATTTTCGGACTATACAACCGTGAGGTAGATACCGAGACACCGGTACAGCTTGAGTCACACTACAGATGGAGCGACCAGGATTTTGACGCTAGATTCAAACCGATACCTTCGGCTTATGTGTTCCTTCCTGATGAGGCAGATGTCTATACTTCAAAATACAATGATATCCAGACATATACTACTGAACATGCTGTAAAGTTTATAACAGGAGAGTTGCCACTCAGCCAGTTCGACGAATATGTGGAAGGGGTATATGAAATGGGTTTGGAACAGGTGCTTGAAGTTATACAAAGTGCTGTTGACCGCTACTTTAGAAGATAATACATTAAATGCTGGGCTGGGGTTGCAGAGTCTAATATGCAGCCCCAGCATTCAATAAAACAGGCGAGTTGTAATAAGTTGTAATAAGTTGTAATATAAGTTGTAATATAAGTTGTAATATTAAATGAAACGCAAGAAGAGAAATAAATAGGCACACGAGAGTTTCTTTGTTATAATATTAGTTTCTACTACTATAGTGTTAGCTTCTACTACATACAGAGACGGAGAAGTTTCACGAACCAAGTCTATTGAATCGGAACCCCGCATAAAAGGTAAACATTCGAAGAGCTAGAAGAGCTAGAAGAGCTAGAACCCGCAAGATACGTGATGTAGACAACAAGCGCATAAATGACCGCCCACAAAAAGCGAATGACGTAGAGAGATCGGTCACTGGGAAATGGATTGTGTTGAACCAGGTTGAGGAAAAGGCCGTGCATGCTTGCTTGTGCTGGTTGAGAGGTGCCATTACTGCCCGAGAAATAAGCCACGAGAGCTTCTCTGCTATACTGAGTGCACGGGCGCTGATTTGCGCAAATTCTTGAGCGATGTGTACCTCTGCACGAAGAATCACGTTTTTTGCGCAGAATATCGAGTTGTGTGTGGATTCTCTCAGGGTGATATATCGTACACAGAATATTCTATAACGTATACAGCATAAAAGAGGCGATTTCCTCGTCACCGTTCACACATTACTTCGATTTCTGCGCATTTTTCGCATAATATGTGTCTCCCTCTTTGCAGGGTATGCGACTGACCGCATATTTTCACATCACATTTTCACATTATATCTTATTGCATATAACTAGATATCTTATTGAATATAACTAGGTAGTAAGGCTTAAATAAGATGTAGGGCTTCAAGTAAGTTGTAAGGCCCAAATAAGTTGTAGGGACAAAATAAGATGTAAGGCTTAACTAGGCAGTAAGGCTTAAGTAGGTTGGAAGTCTCAAACTAGGTTGGAAGTCTCAAAGTAGGTTGGAAGTCTCAAACTAGGTTGGAAGTCTCAAACTAGGTTGGAAGTCTTAAATAGTGTGTGGTTTTCTAGAGCTTATTCGCTGCAGAACGCATATTCCTGCGTAAAAGTCCAAGAGATGTGTGGGAATTTGCCATTTGACAAGGGAATTATCGCACATTAATGCATTTTTGATGATTTATTTGATGGTCGAGGTGCAGAAAACTTGATTAATCAATAAAATAAAAATAATCGTTGAAATAATCGTTGACCTGTTGAATGGAATGTGATATAGTAGTCCTACCTTTTAACAGGGGTTCTTTTTTTGTCGCAAAAAACAGGATATGAACCCTACCTGTAACAAGGGAGGCAAAATTTCCATTACATGAGGAGGTGCCGCAAATGCGAGTAAAAATTACGCTATCCTGCACAGAATGCAAGCAAAGAAATTACAACACAATGAAGAACAAGAAAAACAATCCGGATAGACTTGAGATGAACAAGTACTGCAGGTTCTGCCGAAAGCATACGGTTCATAAAGAATCGAAGTAGGGGGAAGTCATGGCTAAAGTTAACAAGAAAGGTAAGAAGCAGAACTTCTTTGTTCGATTTACAAAAAGAATCGCGAAATGGTTCCGCGAGATGAGAGCCGAGCTTAAAAAGGTCGTGTGGCCTACACCAAAACAGGTTGTAAACAACACTTGGATTGTAATCTTGACTGTGTTGGTAGTGGGGCTGGTAGTATCCCTGTTCGGATTAGCCGCTACTTCGGGAATATCCTTTCTAATTGGTCTCACGAAATAGCAGTAACTGTTCGAGATAGCTGTGAAGGGTAAGGAGTAGACAATGCCAGACGAAGCAAGATGGTACGTAGTACACACGTATTCAGGATATGAAAGCAAGGTTGCTGCAACAATTACTACGATTGTTGAAAACAGAAAGCTCCATGATCTTATACTTGACGTAAATGTTCCTACCGAAATTGTCACAGAGATAAAAGATTCAAAGGCAAAAGAGGTTGAGAGAAAGATATTTCCGGGATATGTACTAGTCAAGATGATTATGACGGATGAGAGCTGGCATGTTGTTCGAAACACTCGAGGTGTCACCGGCTTTGTTGGACCCGGATCCAGACCGATTCCGTTGACCGATGAGGAAGTTTTGTCACTGGGCGTCGAGAAGCACGAGATAGAGTTATCTTATGGCGTTGGTGACAGTGTTAAGATTATGGGCGGTCCGCTCGAAGGGTTTATCGGTACTGTTGAGGATCTCGCACCCGAAAAGAACAGGGTGAGAGTCATCGTGTCGATGTTTGGACGTGAGACCCCAGTTGAGCTGGCACTTGACCAAGTTGAAACAATTGTTTAGTTCTTTATATTCTGCGAACATGTAGTTCGCCGAATGTTCTCTCGTGGGAGGAGAATCTTCCGCAAAGCGTGCAGCCGAAGGACGGCACCGCACGCCCCACCACATTTTATCGAGGAGGTGCCATGTTTCATGGCTCAGAAAGTAATAGGATATATTAAGCTTCAGATTCCTGCGGGCAAGGCAACACCCGCACCACCTGTTGGTCCTGCACTTGGACAGCACGGTGTCAACATTGTTGCTTTTACAAAAGAGTTTAACGAGCGCACAAAAAATGATGTCGGGCTCATAATTCCTGTGGTTATCACAGTCTATGCAGACCGCTCCTTTAGCTTCATAACAAAAACACCCCCGGCAGCCGTTCTTATTAAGAAGGCATGCAATCTCGATAAGGCATCCTCAGTTCCCAACAAGGATAAGGTTGCAACCATTTCAAAGGAAGACGTCCGTAAAATTGCTGAGACAAAAATGGTCGATCTTAACGCCTCATCGGTTGAGGCCGCTATGCGTATGATCGAAGGTACAGCTCGCAGCATGGGCGTTCTTGTTGGAAAGTAAAGGAGGGTGTAAATAATGGCAAGAGGAAAAAAGTATAGAGAGAGCGTAGCGTCATTTGACAAGACTGCGCATTACGATACAGCCGAAGCACTTGATCTCGTAACAAAAACCGCAAAGGCAAAGTTTGATGAGACTGTAGAACTGCACGTAAGGCTCGGTGTTGACAGCCGTCATGCAGACCAGCAGGTTCGTGGCGCAATCGTTCTGCCTCACGGAACCGGTAAGAATGTCCGCGTACTTGTCATAGCTAAGGACGATAAGGCTCAGGAAGCTATCGATGCCGGAGCGGACTTCGTAGGCGCTGAGGATATGGTTGAGCGTATACAGAAGGAAAACTTCTTTGATTATGACGTAGTTGTTGCTACCCCCAACATGATGGGAGTCGTAGGAAGAATCGGCCGTATACTCGGACCCAAGGGCCTAATGCCCAACCCGAAGGCCGGAACTGTTACTAATGACGTAGCAAAGGCTATAGCAGAGCTGAAAGCTGGTAAGATCGAGTACCGCCTTGACAGAACTAACATAATCCACTGCCCCATTGGCAAGGTCTCCTTTGGAGTTGAGAAGCTCTCTGAGAACTTCAACGCACTGATGGATGCAATAATTAAGGCGAAACCTGCTGCAGCAAAGGGCAAGTACGTCCGTTCCTGCGTAGTGGCATCTACAATGGGACCTGGTGTAAAAATCAACACTGGTCTGTTTGCCTAAACTGGGACCGACTACCCAGATTATTGCTTGAATTTTCGAAAATACGCTTGACAAGCGTGACATAAATTGATATATTGTTCTAGCGTTCCAAAGACAGCAGGATTCCTTCGGGATCTAAAAGGCAATGCCGTCCAGCCGAGGAAGAGCAAAGATAGAACGGTTTACTGTTATTACATGTACTGTTATTGCACGAAAGTATTAACGGGTATTACAACATGTATGACATGTAGAACATTTCAGTTCTCTCATTGACTTATTCCGTGCCTGTGTGTCTTCGAACACGCAGGCACGTTACTTTTAGGAACGTGGGATATTAATCCATGGAGGTGAAACTGTGCCAAACGCCAAAGTATTGGAACAGAAAAAGGCCATCGTACAAGCGCTAGCTGAAAAGCTAAGGAATGCGCAATCAGGGGTGTTCGTTGACTACAAGGGAATCAACGTAGCAGATGACACAAAGCTTCGTGCAGACATGCGTAATGCAGGTGTTGAATACACCGTGTACAAGAACACCATGATAAGACTTGCAGCACAAGAGGCCGGAATCGAAGGGCTTGAGCCGTACCTTGCCGGTACAACAGCAATTGCCCTAAGTGAGACCGACGTCGCAGCACCCGCAAGGATTGTCACCGATTACGCTAAGAAGATCCAGAACAAGTTCGAAGTTAAGGTCGGACTTGTCGAAGGCAGGCTTGTAGACGCAAAGCAAGTTGAGGCAATAGCAGCTCTCCCGTCAAAGGAAGTTCTTGTTGCCACCGTGTTAGCCGGCTTAAACGCGCCGATCTCCGGATTTGTGAATGTGCTTAACGGTAACCTTAGAGGTCTGGTTGTTGCACTGAACGCAATCTGTGAGCAAAAAGGATCAGACGCTGCTTAACCAACTTGAGTACTCTGTACTTGTGGTCCACAGCGAGAAACCCGATCAATTGATTATCAAAACGAATTTACTAAAACTATGACTATTTTGGAGGTCTACTGTAATGAGTGAAAAAATTACAAAGCTGATTGAAGATGTAAAAGCACTAACCGTACTCGAGCTGAGCGAGCTCGTTAAGGCACTTGAAGAAGAGTTTGGTGTATCCGCAGCGGCTCCCGTAGCTGTTGCAGCTGCTCCTGTTGCAGCCGCTCCTGCTGAAGAAGAGCAGACCGAGTTTGACGTAATCCTTGCTGCCCACGGCCAGAAGAAGATCGACGTCATTAAGGCTGTCCGTGAGGTCACCTCACTAGGTCTTAAGGAAGCTAAAGCACTCGTCGACGAAGCTCCCAAGCCCCTCAAGGAAGGCGTCAGCAAAGAAGAAGCTGAAGAGCTCAAGAAGAAATTTGAGGACCTTGGTGCAACAATCGAGCTTAAGTAAGCTTAAAATCGAACAATGCAAAGATACATCCCGAAGGAAATGTAGAAATACAGCTCCTTCGGGATTTTTCTATCCCTTTATCATCTTGACAAGACCCCTTAAGAAATGTCCGTTTGCCATATCTAAAAGGCCGCTGAATATACCGCCCTTCATACCACTGTTGATATGCATACTCCTCAGTGGGGAATCAACGCTGGAAGCGACCAACATTTTGAAATTGGGATTTGAGTAATCACGTTTACCGCCAAATGACTTGGCGATGGTTTTCTCCGCAAAGTACTGCATGCACCTCATTACAAAAGAGTGATCCCTCATTTCCAGTATGGTACTATCCATGGTGAAATTCCCCTTTGCCGGCTTCGTGTCCAAAACAACTCTGCCGTACATTATCTCCCATTGAGTCTGGGAGGGGGTGCCAAAGGGAGCTTCGTACCAGCTTCCCGACTGCCAATGCGGAATTGCAACCTCTTCACCTTCTTTATGAACTGTAGCCGACAGAAGTATATTCCTACTGTTTGTACCGATCTGAATTTCATAATCTCCAGAAGGAATCTTCCAGCCTTCGTTCCAAACTGCAAAACAGCGGTCGCATAGTTCAAAGGATACAGTTCTACTCTCACCCGGCTGCAAGAAAAGCTTCTGAAAGCCCTTTAACTCCTTCACAGGGCGGTACAAGCCATCCTGGGGCGGGGCAATGTAGAGCTGGACGATCTCTGAGCCGGCGGCTTGACCTGTGTTAGTTATTTCCGCAGTCACAAGATTGCCGTCTATAACTAGATTAGAATAGGAAAAGTGTGTATAGCTTAGGCCAAATCCGAATGGCCATCGCACTTCTACTTTGGCTTTGTCATAATATCGGTACCCTACATAGATGCCCTCTCGGTATTGAGGATTTTTTAGATTTCGGTAGTTGTCGGCAGTTACACAGTCCTCATAGACCGCAGGCCAGGATTCTGCCAGCTTGCCGCAGGGATTTGATTTACCAAATAGCAAGTCAACTATGGCTTCACCTCCAGCCTGTCCGGAGAGGCCCATATAGAGGATTGCCTTTACCCTGTCTGCCCATGGACACTCCACTACGCTCCCACTACACAGGACGATTACTGTGTTGGGATTTGCTACGGAAACAGTATCAATTAGTTTAAGGTGTCCTTCCGGCATTTTCATTGTATCTCGATCAAAACCTTCGCTCTCATAGGAGTCTGGCAGACCAACTACCACAACCGCAACCTCTACTGCCTTAGCAATATTTGCAGCCTCAGTTAGCATGGTTTCAGTGGTAGATCCGTCCGGATTATAGCCTGGTACATATAGCGTACCGGGTAACGAATCACGGATAGAGGTGAGTTTAGTCGGATTGATGTGGCTGGAGCCAGCACCCTGATAACGTGGTATCTCTGCCATACAGCCCAACAGAGCAATATTGGCGTTTGTGTCAAGGGGAAGAATGTCGTCCGCGTTTTTTAGAAGCACTACACTTTCCATAGCTGCCTGTTTTGCAAGGCTATGGTGGGATTCAACATCAAAACTTCCAGTAGGCTCAGAAATCGGCTTTGATTCCGACATCAACTTCAACACTCGAAGTACGCAATTGTCGATATCTGACTCTAAAAGTTCCCCATCTAGAACCGCTCGTTCCAGTTCTTTTTCCATATAGTCGCTGCCTCCTGGCATACTTAGATCACAACCAGCTCTCATCGCAGCGATACGATTATTCATCCCGCCCCAGTCAGTCACCACTAGGCCCTCAAAACCCCATTCTTCCCGGAGAATATCGGTTAAGAGGAGCTTGCTGTCGGAGCAGTGAGTTCCGTTGATCTTGTTATAGGCAGACATAACAGTTGCTGGCTTACCTTCCTTGACAGCAGTTTCGAATGGAGCGAGGTAAATCTCCCGCATGGTTCTATCATCCACTTGACTATCACCGTTAAAGCGTTTGTACTCCTGATTGTTGAGTGCAAAATGCTTTAGGCTTGTTCCCACACCGGTTGTCTGAGCAGAGCGTATGAAAGCGGCCGAAAGTTGCCCTGCTAGAACCGGGTCTTCTGAAAAGTACTCGAAGTTGCGTCCGCATAGGGGGTCGCGCTTAATATTAACGCCGGGTCCTAGTACCACGCCCACACCGTATGCTCTAGCTTCTTCTGCAATCGCTCCCCCTATCTTCCCCAAAAGCTCTCTGTCCCAACTACACGCAGTTAGAGACGCTGTAGGGAAGCAAGTTGCAGGTTC
>JAAYOS010000036.1 GCA_012520195.1 Clostridiales bacterium
TTATAACGACATCACTCGTGTAATATGAGTGCTTGCCCATCTCGTCCTCCCAATAAATTAAAGAAAATGGATCCAATGCATTAGAAAGTAAATGCTCTATTTCCTCAGACAATAAGGCCCCGGTCTCCTGTGCGGCTCTTGTGGTATCAAGCAGATCTTTGTTCTTTGAAATTAAACTCTGGCTACCCAACTCCGCAATTTGACGCTGCATTTTTATTCTTGAATCCCTACTTCCAAGAAGCCATGCAGGCATACTCCTTTGCCACCAATTCATGGTATCAACGGCTGTATCAATAGATGTGCATACTTCCTCAACCTTTAAAGGTCCGTTTGCGATATCGTCCCAAAGAGTTTGATATTGGTCAATTTTTTCAACTACTCTATTGGCCAAGTCTTTCAAGTAGCCGGGGTTCTCTTGGATCGTCAGTCGCAGACGCAAAACATCAATTCGCAAATCAAGCATGGACAGCATCGCTGCCATAAGCGCATCGGTTTGATTGAATGCGACATCTTCTCTCTGCAAAGTTTTATCCCATATTTGTGCACTATGCAAATATCGGTATCTTTCAAAAATTGGATTTATGTTGTTCTCGATTAGGCCAAGTCGGAACATCATCTCCTGCGTGAACCTATTGGTAACTGCTAACTCGTGTTCAAGGATTTCCAAACGTGATTCAGCCGAAAAAAGTTCTCCGATAAACGTGGCCTCATTCCTTTGAATAACACGACTTATAGCTTTCGACAGGTTGTCGAGCTTTTCATTTACAGACTTAAATTGCTGAATAACCGTAACGGTCGACAAAGCCTGAAAGGCAAGCAAAGGAGCAGCAACAGGCATCAAGGCGCCCGCTACCGGGATAAATGGGGCTTGACCTATAATTCCGGTTGCGCCCATAACAGCACTACCCACTCCATTTCCCAGAGCCATTAAAGTTGCAGGATTTGCAGTTGCCATGAAAAGTGTACCCGATGATGCTGCGGTCATGCTAAGTGCACCGGTTCCCCCCGCAAGCAAGGTAGGAATGTATAAATCCGAAGCTTTTCCACCATGGTTTATATGATCACCCTGAATCATATACGTTTCCATGAATCTTGAAATAAGATTTTCTTTCATTGCCCCATTGATAGCCATAAGGGCAAAGCGCTCACCAGTCTCAGAGCTTTTATATATCTTTATATAATTCTTTTTTTGTTTCCTTCGAAAAATCATACGTTCACCCCACCTCTGCTTACAGTATACCATGTACATGCAGGTATGACGACATCGTTCCGCAAAAAATTTCATAGCGCCACGGGGTACAATTTCATTTTATAGGTTGTATTTGTCCTAATTGCTGTGTATACTATAAGCAGAAGGAGGTGTCGGTCATGCAGATCAACACGAATAACCTCGTATCCATCACTGAGGCCAATCAGAACTTTTCACGGGTCGCGCGGCTTGTGGATGAAAATGGCGCAGCTGTCATTATGAAAAACAACGTACCGCGCTATATCCTTATGGAATTCAGCCAGTTTCAAAAAGAGGAGCTGGCCGGAGATGAGGAGGTAGATCTTGTCGCCAGGCGTATCCTTGCCAAGAACCGCCATGCCTTCGAGGAGCTTGCCAAGTGAAGCGGCTGTCTGTCCAGCACATCAAACAAATCCACAGTCTGCTGATTGCGGAGACCGGCGGCTTGGATGGTATCCGTGACGAAGGGCTGTTGGAGTCGGCTGTCAACGCGCCGTTCCAGACTTTTGACGATATGCCGTTATACAAAACCATTGAGGCGAAGGCCGCAAGGCTTGGCTACTCGCTGGTCAATAATCACCCTTTTGTGGATGGCAACAAGCGCACCGGCATGATGGCGATGCTGCTATTTTTAGAGATCAACGGCGCAGGCCGGGAGTATACGGATGAAGAAGTCATTCGTGTCGGCCTTGCCTTGGCCGACGGTAGTATGGATGACAAGGCACTGCTCAACTGGATATTAGGGTAGACCAAAAGAAATATGTCGCCGGGGATATGCTCCCCGGCGACCGCTTTTTACGCCGTCTGTGCTTCTTTCTGCTCTTGGTCGCTCTCTGGCCCCACCGGAATCCAGATGCGATCATTGGCCCATGCGTTGGTATCGATGTAGCCGATGAACTTGTAGTGAATGTCCACTCGCTGGCTCTTGCTGCCGTCGGGATTGACCGTTTTCTCGTACACCACGATTCTTTCGATCAGCTCGTTGAGGATATGGGCGTTCAACTCGGTGATGTCAGTATATTTCCAAATGATCGGCAAGAACCTTTCAATGTTCTCGTACACCTGCTCACTACGGTCGATTTCTGCCGTCAGCTTTTCACGCTGAACCTTTAGCAGCTCCTGCTCCCGCTCGTAACCGGGCGCCATCGCCTGATACCGCTCCTCGCTGATGCGCTCCAGTGCCGTATCCTCATAGAGCTTGGTGAGGATTTTAGACAGCTCCCCAATACGCTTGTCCGTTGCCTTGAGTTCTCGCTTACAGCGTTCGGTTTCCCGTTTTTTCTTGTCTGTCTTAGCGGCGATGAGCATATCCATATACTTTTGCGTAGCCAGCTTTGAGGCCGCCGCGTTGCGCCGAATATCCTCCAGCACCAGGCGGTTGAGCGTCTGCCAGCCGATGGCGTGGGAGGTGCAGCGCTCCTTGCCATAATTTTTATACACCCAGCAGGAAAAACCGGTGTAGCGTTCTTTCTTTTTGTCATAGCTGACATTCAGCGATGAGCCGCAGTCGGCACACTTGACCAGACCGGCAAAGGGCTGCACCTCCCCACTGGCATTTTCTCTGCGTTTGGCCTTCATCATCTGATGTACCGTGTCCCACAGTTCCTGTGAAATAATCGCTTCGTGAGTGCCCGGTACAATGATCCACTCGTCCTCAGGGGCAGGAATTCGTTTCTTATCAAAGAAGCCCTTGGTCTTTGTCTTACCAAACACCGTCTGCCCGAGATAGACTTGGTTTTTCAGGATGGTACGGATGGAAGTTGCGTGCCAGTCGAAGGGTTTTCTCCAGTAATCGCTGTTTTTATAGTAGTCGGGATTGTTTTGATTAAAATATGCTTGGGGATTTAAGATGCCCTTCTCCCTCAGGATTTTTGTCATGCGTACATAGCCGATACCCTCTGCAAACATCTTGAAAATCTCCCGCACCACATCGGCGGCAGGCGGATCGACGATCAGCTTATGGCGGTCAGCCGGGTTCTTGATGTAACCGAAGGGCGCATGACCACCTAAGTACATTCCCGCCTTTGCTCTTGCCCGATGCGCCGCCTTGGTTTTGCTGGAGGATTGCCTTGTGTAAAAGGAATTGATGACGTTAGTGAAGGGCAAGACGAGGTTGTCCATGCCGTTTTTTGTGTCTATGTTCTCGGCTACCGAGATGAAGCGCACACCCTTTTCCTCGAAGTAATGCTCAATGTAAAGCCCCATCTGAGCGTACTCTCGCCCGAAGCGGGACAGGTCTTTGACAATGACTGTATTGACGCTCCCCGCCTCGATATCGTCCAGCATCCGCTTGAAATCCGGTCTGTCAAAGTTTGTGCCTGACCAGCCATCATCACAATAATATGCGCCTATGGTGATGTGGTTTTCATTGCAGTATTGTGTGAGCAGTGCTTTTTGCGTCTGTATACTTCCCGATTCACCCACGCTGCCATCGTCCTGACTGAGCCGACAGTAGATTGCAGCTGTTTCGTTTGCCATATTTTAGCCTCCTTTTAGCAACACACCATACCCTCAATCCTCCTCAATAGCTATACCATTATCCAACAAAGATTCATTCGGAATTTCATCGGGATCAGCCGTCTGAAAGGATTCGGAGATGAGGTCGCCCATTTTCTGAAACAAATCCTTATCCCCATCATAAAAACTGAAGGTTACATACTGCACACCACGGATAATTGTACTGTTAACCCGAAAATCGCCTTTGAATAGAAACATCATTGCCTCCTTACATTGTCATGGAAAATCCATGATTCTGCTCGTATTCCATGTCCTCATCGTCCACAGCATACTGCACCGTGCGGTCGATCTTTCCGCCGCGCCGGAGTATGCGCTCGATTTCCCTCTCACTGTGATGTACCGTCTCCAGATGAAACCTGTCGTTGTCGCCTGTATTTAACGCTGAGAGAATGGAGGCAAGGCCGCAGAGGGCGTCGTCGATGGTAGGCTCCGACTCTCCAAGCTCCCGCCACTGCCTGCGACTGTCCAGATACTCCCTGCCGCCCATCTCGAAGTACAGCTCCATGTTCTCCCGCAGCAGCGTCTGGTCAAACAGCTTTCGATCACGGCATACCATGTTCTCCGGCGTGGTGTAGGTGATATACTTGTGGCCTTCCTCCCATTTGACCTTGTAACCCCATAACTCCATACAGCGAATGAAATCCAGGCGGTCATAGCTGAGCTCCATCGCTTTTTTGATGGCACGCCGCAGCTTCCTTTTCCATTCCGGTATCTCAAAGGGATTTGCCCTTGCCTCCGTGACGGACAGCCCATGTCGCCGGCAGAGCGTATTGGAAAACTCTTTGACTTGCCGCATCTCGCGCGCCGACTGATGAAACTTACGTCCGCTTTCATAATTTACCGAATTCATAATGATGTGATTGTGCTTGTGGGCGGTGTTCATATGGGTGGCTACCACGCATTGGAATCCGGTGAATTGCATGGCGAACTCCACGCCAATCTGATGCGCTGTTTCAAAATCCAATGGATCATCGGGTGAGAACGCCTGGACGATGTGGTAGTAGCTACGGCCATCAGTTTTTCTGAACTGCTTTTTCACGGCCTCGAACTCATCCTGGGCGGTTTCGGCCACACAGTTAATTCCGGTGATCAGACGATCGATTGTCTTTTCCCGCTTGGTGACATATTCGAGGATGCCCTTCAAACCACGCGAGACGCCAATAAATTTAACGCTTGCCATACTTCCCGATACACCTCCATGAAGGGTTTGTAGTCCAAAAAATCAATGCGCCCCTGCCGGGCCAGTATGGTCAGCTGATTGAGGTTATTCCCCTGATGGCGCAGCTCTGTGATGAGCCCGTCGAGACCCTCGATATAGGCGACCTCCTTGTTCATCGCCGCTCTGCGGACGAACTCACTCTCGCTCATGTGCGCCTTCTTCGCTTTGTCCGTGATGTATCGTTTCTCCCAGCCCGCCACCCGCGCGCGGATAAACTCATCCCTTGCCACGCTCAGTCCCTCCCCTCAGGACGAAGCAGCTGCAAAAATTCATCCACGGTGTTTACCATCCCGGCATCCCGCATGAGCTTGTAACGGAGCATATCGCATGTGGTTCGAAAGCAAATTTCCGCATATTCCAGCAGCTTGTCCATGGCGATTATCCGCTGAGAAGCGGTGAGCGAGCTTTGCTGTTCGGGACAGGACAAATATCTTTTTACCTCCTCCTCGCAGGGCATGTTGTTCTGAAAATATGAGGCCATACCTTCAAGAATATAGTCCAGCGTTTCATCCTCAGCTCTGCACAGGGTCAGTTCCAGCAGCATTGTATGATCGATTTTATAATTTTGATTCATCGCATAGACTCCTTTATAATTTGATAGGGGTGCGGGCTTAGCCCGCTTCTGCCTTGTGGCGGACGGGGCAATCGCCCTGTCCGTACCACAAAGGCGAAACTTGTCTCGCACCAAGGTGCGAATTCCGTCTTCTAAGCCTTCACGCTTCCTCCTTCCGTGACAGCTGTGACGGCTGTGACAGCAAATTTGACACTGGGCCTGTATCGTTTTTGCCGTCATTCCCGTCACTGCCGTCACCGATATGGGTCAGACGCAGTTCCCGACGATCACGGGTACGGTGGGTTTCAAAAGTGATGCCACATGCTGCGAGTTCACCCTGGCAACGAATTAGACGCTCGGTCAGAGTGGAGGGAATGAATTCTTCACCGGCTTGCTCTTCTAGTTTCTCTGCCAACTCCGTTGCCGTTCCACAGAAGGATTTTCTCTCGCTGAGAAATTCAGAAAGAAAAATAGCGAGTTCATCCTTCGGTTTCGGCTTTGTTGTGACGCTGTCTGAGACCAGTCTCCAGATATGACTGTCGCCATCAAACTCCAGTGTCAATTCCCGGTACTCGATGTCCCGCCCGGTGCAGTAGAGCGTCGCGGTGCTGCCACCACGCTTGTCCTTGCGGAGCACAAAGTTGGAGTCGGTGGCACCGCTGATACCCGTGGTGCCGGAAATCATGTTCATGGGATCGTCATCGTTCATCTTTCGAAGATGGTGGATGAGCAAAATTGCGATGCTGTGCTTATCTGCAAGCTCCTTCAGGATGCCAAGGTCGCGGTAGTCGCTGGCGTAAGGATTCACATCGTTTGTGGCATTGCGGATGCGCTGGAGCGTGTCGATGACGATGAGTGAGGTGCCCGGTTGTTCCGCAATGAAATGTTCAATCTGCCGCTCAAGGCCACTGCGAAGCTTTTCCGACATGGTGGAGAAGAAGAGATTGTCCGGCGCATCATCTGTGATGTCCAGTAGCCGGGTTTGAATGCGGGAGTAGCTGTCCTCCAGGCATAGGTAGAGCACATCACCTTTTGTAACAGGCAACTCCCATAGTTGCTCTCCCTTCGCCACGCAAAGACACAGCCACAGCGCCAGCCAGGATTTGCCCACCTTTGGCGCTCCGGCAAGGATGTGCAGTCCTTGGGGTAGCAGTCCGTTGATGATAAAACGTATCGGTGGGAGCGGTGTACTTATTAAAGTTTCACCGTCAATGCAGTCAAAGCGTTTTTGTGTCATAAAGCAATCCTTTCTGAAATGCGGTTGAGGTGAGATGGCTGCGGCCAATCAGCCATAAGCTTAAGTTAAATTGTTGACCCCTCACCTTATAGGACAGTTTCGAAAGGTTTGTAAACCAAAAATATAAAAAGCCAGGGAGCCCTGTCATTTGACAGAGCTCCCCAGCCTTGTGTGAAGCTTTTTCAGTCGCTTTGATATGGCCATTTTGGAGACGCCGAGGATTTGGCCGATTTCCTCCATCGACAGCTCGCTGTTATACCTGAGAGAAATAAGCCGCTGTTCCTGAGTGTCAAGCGCCGCAACGGCCTTCCGCAGATTTTCAAGCTGGAGGTTCCTGAGTGCGGAATCTTCAGTCTCACGTCGAGCCGCAACATGGTAGGACAGCACCGTTTCAAAATCACTTTTACTCAGATGCCTTCTGTCCCGCCTGTCCTCGGCCTGCGCCTGCTTCCGATCCTGCTCCAGGAAGTCTGCGACCTCCTTTGGCACTGATACTTGCTTCCCCTCATAGGAAACGACTACATCGTTCATAAAACGCCCTTTCCGCTTTACGCAAAAAGGCGCACACCCGCACTGCCGGCACAGCGCCAAATGCTGTGGACGCTCATGGATAAATCCGTCGTAAACGGTCATAAAATTGCCTTACGCGCCCCATGAATGCCTGAGGTCACACATGGTGTGAACCTCACCGGAAAGCTGCAGATATTAGGCTTTCGCCTGAGATGATTGTATCAGGTAACCACTGTTGTGTCGAGAGGGTATAAAGAGAGAAAGCGGCGTGGGTTTCACATCTCGGAGCCTGAAGATATCCCTTGCCGGAAGATGGGGATTTGTTGCCCTCACACCGGGCAAATCGGGTCAAGGGTAAACTCCACGTGCGAGTGCGCTTGACGGCCACACAGGGGCGCACAGCGCCCCAAGTGGAGGCAATTACGTCGCCACTCTCACAACAGTCATTTAATTTTCGTTTTCCTTATGCAATGAAAGACGAGCATCTGACTCCGGCCTTTTGGCCATCGCAGAACACTCGTCCTTGTAGTTATTCAGTTCGTTTGCCAGTCGCCACGCTAACTTGAGACCGCAGATAAAGCTGTCCAGAGAAAGAGCACCCGCTACACTATCCTTCGCATCGATAATCCGCAAAATAAGCTTCCGCTCCGGCTTCTCCAGCCGCTCAATGAGAAGCTGGTGGTTATCCTCAATCTCTCGCTTCAGCTCTGCCAGCTTCGGTGGCGTATAGAAGTTGGCGTACAGTATTTTCAGTATATCATCCATGTGTCTCGCCTCCTGTCAGCAAGACACAATAGCACAACTGTCATGGAAAAGCTACTTATCCATTTGCGACCCTTAATTAATAATGGTATACTCAAGTTGCTTATTAAATGTGAATAAAAAATAATACATCTTAAAAAGAGGGATTTTACAATTCATAACGAATATTAACGAAAGGAGGTAAGTTATATGAAAAAGCTATATGAAGCATTGTTTCAGGCATTTGAAGGTAAGTCATACACAGTAACCAAGGCAAAGCAGGAATGGGCCGGCAGCGAATGGGAGGGTATAACAGCAGATTTTGCCGCCCTGTCCCACTTTGTCGCTATGAAAGGCAAATACTACGAGGCACAGCAAAAATGCAGGTTTCTGCTTGTGGGACGGGCGGTCAATGGATGGAACTCCTTACCTGCGGGAAGTGCGGAGGAATTTGGCAACGCGGCGCAGACTCAGTTCGATACCGTGGGATTTAACTGGGTAAAGCTTAAAGAAGGCCAATTGGTAAATACAGATGAAAGCTATTCCCTTTCACATCCATTCTGGAATATGGCGAAGTCAGTGTGGGAGCAGATTCATGGGCCCGAGGATAACCCCCTGTGGACTGACTATATTGCGTGGAGTAATCTCTATAAGATTGCACCGCCGCACACAGACAATCCACCTAAAAAAATGCAAAACCCGCAGGCCTCAATTTGTAGAAAGATTCTCAAGAGAAAAATAGATACTTACAAGCCGACTCATATCCTATTTTTGACCGGATGGGATTGGTTTTGTGATTCTCCCAAAAAAGATCGGGACTTTTCTCCGCTGCTCGAAGAAGTCCGATCCATAGGTCGAAACGCCAGAGGAAATAATATATTTGTCGAGGGTACTGCCAGATATCAGGCCGACTGGGGAACGGCCAATGTAGTGATTGCATGTCGGCCGGAATTTAGAACGTCGCAACCGATGCTTGAACAAATCCTCTCTGTCTTTCAAGAAATGGAGGGGAATTGATACCGTATGGATATGCGTGATCGGTTCCGAGGCTGCCTGCTGGGGGGCGCCATTGGCGATGCGCTGGGATATCCGATTGAGTTTATGGATTTATCGGAGATCAGGCACCATTATGGTGAGGATGGTTTAACGGATCTACTTATCGATCCCCTTTCGGGAAAGGCGCTGTTTTCCGACGACACTCAGATGACGCTATTCACAGCCAGCGGGCTTCTTAACGCTTCAATGCGGATACGAAGCAGAGGAATCGGCTCCTTCGTAGCCAGCGGCGTATACCCGGCATACCTCCGCTGGCTTTACACCCAGACAGGCGAAAGTCCCAGACCGTTCTATTTGAAACCTACGCCATATGAACGTGATGGGCAAATACCGTTCATCTTGGATTATAAGGAACTGTTTGCGTCCCGCGCTCCGGGAAATACCTGCCTTTTCGCACTGGCAAGCGGCAAGATAGGCACCACGGAGGCACCGCTGAACAACAGTAAGGGCTGCGGTGGGGTTATGCGTATTGCTCCAGTCGGCCTGGCCTTTGCGAAGCGTGCGCAAACAGCCTATCAGAGGGGGACGGAAATTGCGGCAATCACCCACGGTCACCCCTCCGGCTATCACGCCGCCGCCGTCCTTTCTGTCTTCGTGTCTGTGCTGGCCAGAGGAGAGTCAATCCTTCAGGCATTGAGCGTGGCCGAACGCCAACTGCTTGTCTGGTGCGGTATTAAAGATGCGGAGAAAGAGCTGCTTGACGAAATAGGTTATGACGCTTTCTTTCAGATGCCTGAGTATTATGGGCGGGATTTCGAGGAGGTTTACAGGGCGATCTCAAAGGCGATAGCCCTGAGCGAAAGCGACACATCTCCCGAACAGGCCATTGAGGAGCTGGGCGGGGGATGGGTCGGCGAGGAGGCGCTGGCGATTGGCCTTTACTGCGTGCTGAAAGAACCGGATTTCAAGAAGGCGCTTCTCATGTCTGTCAATCACAGCGGCGATACCGACTCGACCGGTGCGATTTGTGGAAATCTCCTTGGAGCTTTACACGGAATGAGCTCAATTCCCAAGGATTGGGTGGAAAAAATTGAGGCAAATACGTTTATTATAAAAATGGCAGATTGTCTTTTCGAGCATTTTGTGAAACTTATTCTGTAGCTTATAGAATACGACATATTAAGTAAACAGCATGGACCATTAGCCGGGCGGCAACATCTTATCAGTTGCCGCCCAGCTTTGACAATTGTTATTTATGAGCCTGTCGCTTTCGCGGCGGTAAACAGCTTGAGGCATTCAGCGGTTGTAGTTTTACCGCTGAGTACCTGCTTACACTGCTGACGCATCTTAGGAGTTGCGGCATATCCCTCCATGCGCACAGACGCCTCTGCGTTTTTCATAGAAACAGTATAGTCTTTTTTCACTGTCATGTCACCTCCAAAAAACATAAAACCATACCTCAAATAGGTATGGTTTTTGCTTGGAGCTACCGGTCGGATTTGAACCGACGACCTGCGCATTACGAGTGCGCTGCTCTACCCCTGAGCCACGGTAGCATATGTGAGAGAGCGGTGTCTGCCGTTCTCGTTTTGTTTGTCAACTTATACTTTATGTGGTCTACCTTATCAACCGCCACAGACCTGCTGATTACGAATCAGCTGCTCTACCGACTGAGCTACAGTAGCAGAAAAGTGCCGAAGCACTTTCATATAATACCACAAAGCAATATTTCAGTCAATAATGACTAGGTCTATTTTATCTCCAAGTCACATAATCCTAAATTGTATAAGTGAACTATCCCCGCCCTTACCAAGCAGCGGTAAAGAGAGTTCACCACCCCTTAACAAGCATTAGCGTTGAGAACTCACCACCGCTCACCAAGCAGCAGCGAGAGAACTCACCACCGCTTACCAAGCAGCAGCGAGAGAATTAACCACCGCTTACCAAGCGGCAGCAATGAGAACGTTATATCGAGTATTACATATAATGCAAAAAATGCGCAGAAATCGAAGTAATGTGTGAACGGTGAAGAGGAAATCGCCTCTTTTATGTGGTATATGTTATAAAATATGTCGCATGCCACATATCAGCCTTTGAAGATTCACACAGAACTCAAGATTCTGCGCAAAATCTGAAGATTTTCTGTTTCCATGCAGAAATGTGGTCAAGTCATTATTGTGTGTAAATTCATTCGGTTAAGGTTAATGTGTCGCGATTTTAGTTACGTCAGTTACGTCATTCTAATAGCGAGAATAATAAGCTACTTCTATTTTTAGACGTATATAAGAAGCTACCTCCACTAGATGGTGCAAATATGAGTTTGCTTCCATTAGATGGCACAAAGAGAAGTTACGTCCGAATAATAGGTAAAGAGTGTCATCGCTTATACTTTTTTCCCAAGTGCGGATTTTAGCCCAGTTTTCCAACAAAGCAAACAAACCAACACCAACATACCAATTTGCCAATTCCCACAGTCAACATGATAGCATCTATATGGCCTACCTTAGTATCCTGATTAGTTTGTGGCAATCCAAATATCCCTAATATTCGACAAATTTCTAGCAAATGTTACATTATCCACAATTTCAGTAAGAGGTTGGAGAATAATAATCGAGATATATATCGTAGGTGTAAAGTGAATATTACATATTGTATATAAGTTGATAAAATGCAGCAAAACCGCGATAACCAATACAATTCCGACATTATATGCACGACTTACAATATTAGTTTGTTCTACAGTGGGATAGAAACTTCATGAAAATAGCGAGAAAATGCCCATAAACCGCAAAATTTTTAGCCCTATAGGATCACGATAATGGGTATATACAGTTTACGTAATATTATACCCCACATAGGTTACAAAGAGTTTTACACATTATCCACAGAGTTATCCACAAGTGCTAACATTATTGGTTCAAAGGGCTTGAGATTCGAAATAGTAAAATGCTCTGATAACTCAAAGGCCCAGATTGTTGACAAAAAAATATCTGAAGTTTACATAACAACCTATATCTCTATTGAGATTTTCAAAATTCGTCAAA
>JAAYOS010000037.1 GCA_012520195.1 Clostridiales bacterium
AAAATCAGCGTATCCGGAAGCCCAATGGCCACTAGCTTCCTGTTCATCATAACCCGCGGCCAGGATTATCATTTTCAGAGCCTCGCCGTAGGTGGTGGGGTTATCGGGTCTGAAAGTATAATCGGGGTAGCCCGAGATAACATTATCCCTTATGAGCTCGCTGACATATGTATAGTACCACGCATCAGGGGCGATATCGCTGTAGTCCTCTGCAGAATTCTCGACTATGGGTTGATCTACCTGCGGCTCTTCATCTTCGGGCGGTTCTTCGGCAGGCGGTAGTTCTACAGGTGGATCGTCTGGCGGCACCTCTACGGTACCCTTTGCCCACTTAGCGCTTACTTCGTAGTTTTTTTCCACAATAAAGCCTGATTGAATCCTAAGGTCGTTATCGGTGTACCAGCCCAGGAAGGTGAATCCGTTGAGCTCCGCTGTGGGAAGTGGGCCATAGTGCTTATTGCTCTCAAAAAGTACAACGTCCGCCTTGACTTCGCCGTCACCCGGATCGAGTATTAGGTACTTGAAGTTGGGTGAGTCACCCGTACCGTAGTCTCCATAGAGGAACATCCTGGCTTCCGAAATGCGTCTATTCAGAAGCTGCTTGTTAACATCCTTCCCAATATGGCACCAAATACCCATTGCATCTGCAATCTCTACGTCTGTGTAATTCTCGACACCTTCGATGAGGATGGTTCTAAGTCTGTTGGTGTAGCCTGTCCAGCTGGTGCCGAGATTATATGTAAAGCTTAACAGGGCATCATATTGGTTCTGATTGAGTGTGATATTATATCTATTTAGAAAAATGTTTAGGGATCTACCTACTCTTTGTACAGTCTGTTTGAGTAGGTCGTGCGCTTCCTCCTCGGTTATACCGTTTGGATAGTCGTTCGGGCTGCATGTCGTTCCATATCCGATATAGTAGTGGCTAGCGTCTGAATGCACTTTTGCAGAAAATCCCTCGTACTTCTTTATGAACTCCAAGCATGCATCGCTTGCTTCGGTTGCACCGGCCGGCTCTGCAGCCAAGACACTTAGAGGGAGCATATTGATTATAAGTATAAGCAAAACCACATTGATCAGTGCCTTTGGTGCTGATCTCTTTAATGGAGAGAAAGCTAAACTACTTTTCGCTGACATTTGTACCTCCGGTTTTTTAGAATCGCATCCCGTAAATTCTAGCTGAATACTATTCTTGATTAATGCAGATTGTGCGAATCCTGATTAATGCAGATTGTGCGAAAATACTATCAAAAAACGGTTTGCTTGTCAATCTAATACAACCTTATGAGTTGAGGTTACGCTTTGTGTTCCCCAACAATGCCATTTCTCCATGAGAGCGGAAAAGATCCATATGAGGAAAATTATCTGAAACTTAGGCTATACCGGCACCGACTGGCGAGTTGTAGTATTAAATGAAACACAAGAAGAGAAAAAATAGGCCCACGAGAGGCGAATAATGACCGCCCACAAATGGCGGATGACGCAGTGAGATCGGTCACGGGAAATGGATTGTGTTGAATCAGGTTAAGGAAAAGGCAGGGCATGCTTGCTTGTGCTGGTTGGGAAGCGCCATACTGGGTTTAGGACGCGGAGTTTGCGCAAAATCTTGAGCTATGTGTACCTCTGCACGTAGAATCGCGTTTTTTGCGCAGAATTTCGAGTTGTGTGTGGATTCTCTCAGGGTGATATATCGTACACGGCATTATCTATAACGTATACCGCATAAATGAGGCGATTTCCTCTTCACCGTTCACACATTACTTCGATTTCTGCGCATTTTTCGCATCATATGTATCTTACGATATTCAAAGTATGCGACTGACCGCATATTTTCGCGACTGACCGCATATTTCACATCGCATTTCCGCATTATATCGTCTTGAATATAGCTATATATCGTATTACATATAGCTAGTATAACTAGGTTGTAAGGCTCAAATAATGTGTTGTTTTCTAGAGCTCCCGCCACATACATAATTGAAATAATTCGGGTTTTATTGTATAATATTATTTTACACAGTTGTAGTAGCTGGGAGGCACTGTATTGAAAATCAATAGCATTAGAAACATTGCAATTATTGCCCATGTTGATCACGGTAAGACCACACTTGTCGATCAGATGCTCAAGCAGAGCGGGGTATATCGGGATAATCAGACTGTGGTCGACCGCGTAATGGACTCAAACGACTTGGAGCGCGAGCGGGGCATCACTATACTGGCCAAGAATACGGCGGTACAGTATGGCGATGTAAAGATCAATATTGTTGACACACCTGGCCACGCTGATTTTGGTGGTGAGGTGGAGCGGATTTTGAAGATGGTTAATGGCGTTATCCTGCTGGTTGATGCCTCTGAAGGACCTCTTCCGCAGACCAGGTTTGTATTATCACACGCCCTGGAGATGGGCCATCGGGTGATAGTTGTCATAAATAAAATAGATAGGCCAGACAGACGGATAAATGAAGTAGTAGATGAGTTACTGGAGCTAATGATCGATCTGGGAGCTACCGATGACCAATTGGATTCACCCATGCTGTTCTGTTCCGGTCGAAATGGAACTGCTTCCTATTCTCCCGAAGTTGCAGGCACAGACATGAAACCGTTGTTTGACACTATTGTTGAATACATCCCTGCGCCCGAAGGAGATTCTGATGCACCACTACAGATGCTTGTCTCTTCAATAGACTATAACGAATTTGTCGGCCGCGTAGCGATCGGGCGTATAGAGCAAGGTACACTGAGACAAAATGATGAAATCGTTGTCTGCAACTACCACGCGGACAAGCCGTCCATCAAAGCAAAGGCAGTAAGCATTTACGAGTTTGAAGGACTTACGCGGGTTGCTGTACCTGAGGCTTCGGCCGGGAGTATTGTGGCGCTTTCAGGAGTAAGTGAGATAACTATTGGAGACACAATCTGTTCTCCTGATAAGGTTGTACCGCTTCACTTTGTAAAAATATCGGAGCCAACAATGGAGATGACCTTCTCGGTCAACGACTCTCCGTTTGCCGGTCGCGAGGGCAAGTATGTCACGTCCCGGAATCTGCGCGATAGGCTTTACCGTGAGACTCTAAGAGATGTATCTCTCAGAGTGTCCGAAACAGACCAGACAGATGCATTCAACGTGGCTGGACGTGGTGAGATGCACCTTTCAATCCTCATAGAAACGATGCGTCGGGAGGGCTATGAGTTTCAAGTATCGCCTCCGCGTGTCCTATATAGGGAAGTTGAAGGCGTGCTCTGTGAGCCGATTGAACGCCTTGTGGTAGATGTGCCTGAGGTTTCTGTAGGCTCGGTCATTGAAAAAATCGGTATGCGAAAAGGCGAGCTTGTGGAGATGAAGCCCAGTGCCGGCCGCATGAAGATTGAGTTTATGATACCCTCCAGGGGTCTGTTCGGATACAGCAGTGAGTTTCTTACCGACACCCACGGTGAGGGGATAATGGCATCTGTCTTCGACAGCTACGCTCCCGTAAAGGGCGATGTAGTGCGCAGGAACACAGGAAGCCTTGTGGCTTATGAAACCGGAGAGGCGGTGACTTACGGCCTCTACAATGCCCAAGAGCGAGGGGCTCTGTTTATCGGTCCCGGTACTCCTGTCTATGCAGGAATGATTGTCGGTGTCTGCCCCAAGGCAGAGGACATAACTGTAAATGTATGTAGGCGGAAGCAACTTACAAATATTCGAGCAGCTGGAAGCGACGAGGCGTTGCGGCTTGTCCCGCCGCGAGTACTCAGCCTTGAGCAGTGTCTGGAGTTTCTTGCTGACGACGAACTTCTGGAAGTGACGCCGCAGAATCTCCGGCTGCGTAAGCGGATACTTGACCACGGCAAACGCATGAGGGCGCTCAAATCTTCGAAGTAGTAATTTTTCACGTAGTACTACGTTAAGTCGTCAAAATGCAATAAGTCGCCAAAATGCAATAAGTCGCCAAAATGCAATAAGCGGAATGTAAAGGAGATTGATTCGTAATGAAACTGATGTTTGCATCTGATATTCACGGCTCAAAGACCTATTGTGAAAAACTCCTGGAGATATACAAAAAGGAGGGGGCTAGTAAGCTCGTCCTGCTTGGTGATCTTCTATACCACGGGGCCAGAAACGACCTGACCCTTGAATATGATACAAAAGCAGTTGCAGAGCTTCTAAACAGCGTAAAGGACGAAATACTCTGTGTTCGTGGCAACTGTGATTCTGAAGTAGACCAGATGGTACTTGAGTTTCCTATAATGGCGGAGTATGCAGCAATGCTAATTGAGGATCGTATGCTGTTTATCACGCACGGTCATGTTTTCAATCCCAGCAACCTGCCACCGCTAAAAAAGGGCGATATCCTCATAAACGGCCATACCCACGTTAAGGCAATCGAGTCTATTGGTGAATATACTTACCTCAACCCCGGATCTATCTCACTTCCAAAAGACGGTGTAAATAGCTATATGATACTTGAGGATGGCGTGTTCTACCTTAAAGATATCAAAATGAATATACTGACCGAACCTAACACGGGCCGATATGCACTGAAATAGTAGAGAGGGATTATTCTCCGAGAAGTAGCTTACGGAGGTCTTTCACTCCATCTACTATATAGTCAGCGTTTTCCGTCTCGAACTCTTCCCGATCACCATAGCCGTAGAGGACTCCCACAGATTGTATGCCGAACGTTTTTGCGCCGATTATATCGAACTTTCGGTCTCCAACCATTACTGCCTGAGTCATGTCGGAGATCTCGATCTGCTCGAGGGCGTATTTGAGCACTTGCTCTTTTGTCGAACGGGAGCCGTCACTTGTTGCGCCAGCAATAATGTCGAAGTATCCGTCCAGACCGAGATCGATAAGCAACTCGGGGAAATACTGCTGGGCTTTCGAGGTCGCCAGCACCAGGGTTTTTCCGACGGCATGGAGGTCGCGCAACAGCTCGGGGATGCCGGGGTATACCTCACCGTCATGCAGACCCAAAACATTATAGTACTCCCGGTATTTTTTGATTGCCTCGTCAGCCTTTTCTCTACTAAAGCCGTAAAACTTCATGAAGGAGTCCCAAAGGGGAGGCCCGTTAAAGCCTCTTAGATCATTGAGATTCTTTACCTCTATCCCGAACGACTCGAGGGCATATCTAGATGCTTTCATAACGCCGGGACCACTGTTATAAATTGTGCCGTCAAAGTCGAATATTATGTACTTTTTGTACTTCATGTATGTCCTCCGTTTTTGAATGGTAGATATAAATAAGTATGGTAGATATAAATGATTACTATAATTACATCAATTACATCTTCGTATTGACCATTATACCAGCAATCAGATGGAACTCAACAGAGAAACCTGTGTCTAGGTTTGAAGTATATGAAATGAGGGGATAAGCAAATGGAAGTCATGACAAAGTATGGAAGGATTCGTGGGGTTCTTAAGGGGGATGCTCTTGTGTATAAGGGGATCCCTTATGCAAAGCCTCCAGTTGGTGAGCTTAGATTTAGTCCGCCGCAAGAGCCGGAAGCGTGGGACGGCGTACTTGATGCAGACAAATGGCCAAGCAAATGTATGCAATTTGGCCACGAGCCAGGCAGCTTCTATGAAAAGGAGTTTTACGCAGACCCAGAGTATCTGACAGAACCAAGCGAGGACTGTCTTTATCTAAATATTTGGACACCAGCAGATTCTGCAGCGAAAAAGCTGCCTGTCGCTTTCTGGATTCACGGAGGCGCATTTTTGGGCGGTTATGGAAGCGAGATCACATTTGACGGTGAAGAATATACACGCAGAGGTGTTATCCTCGTTACGATCAATTACCGATGCAATATTTTCGGGTTCTTCTCCTGCAAAGAGTTGTCTGCTGAGCAGGGCGGCACTTCCGGTAACTACGGAATTCTCGATCAGATTGCTGCTCTCCGTTGGGTACATGAAAATATTGAGGCATTTGGAGGCGACCCTGATAACGTGACTATCTTTGGACAGTCAGCGGGAGCGATGAGCGTTCAAACCCTTGTGTCCTCACCTCTTACAGAGGGACTTATCAGGCGCGCTATCATGCAGAGTGCCGGTGGCTACAATACCGGTATCAACCGTGATCGTTTTCAGGCACCAGCTGAGGATGGGGGCGATGACCTGATGAAAGGAATGGGTGTCTCTTCCATCGCAGAATTGAGGGCAATGCCTGCGGAGGAGTTACTAAAAAAGGGACTTGAGGCCGCAATGGGCGAGATGAGAAGGAGCGGCAAACTGACTTTTACCCCAATTATAGACGGCAAAGTGCTTGTCGACACATATGGGGCGTCTGTTGAGAAGGGTATTACGCACGATATCGATTACATGCTCGGAAGTACAGCAAACGACCTTACAGTTACTCCGGAGATGCTGGAAAAGGGAGAGAAGAGCCCACTCTACAAAGGGTGTATCGCTTGGAGTCTGGAACAGCAGAAACTGGGCAGGAGGCCCAATTACGTGTATTACTTTTCGAGGAACCTACCCGGTGATGAGGAGGGCGCGTTCCACAGTGCAGAGTTATGGTATATGTTCCATACACTTCACCGTTCCTGGCGGCCCTTTACCGAAGAAGATTATGACCTGGCAAACCGTATGGTCGGCTATTGGACGAATTTCATGAAAACCGGAGACCCGAACGGTGTCGGGCTCCCGGAGTGGATGCCCTGCACAACAGAAGCTCCTGAAGTAATGGTCCTTGATATTTTGTAGATATTGAAGCAGGTATTTTAGTAGATATTTAGTAGAT
>JAAYOS010000038.1 GCA_012520195.1 Clostridiales bacterium
GGCGTAGCTGAGGCAACCGACGAAAAGACAGGGGAAACAAAGACTTACTATCCAGGCTTTGAGTTGAATCTTCAGATGTTCGGCGAAGGTAAGGGCGCGGACTATATTATGAAGTACTTTACGATGCCGAATGAGGTTTCCGCAAACTATGCTACTCAGATCTTCCCCGGAACCGGTATGCCAAGCGCGGTTGCGCTTTTCAATCCATCTAAACTTTCAGTCAAGGGTGAGACCGGCGGCGCAATGAATATCGCCATTGTCGGAGGCCCCGAAAACTCGCTTGAAGTGGCCGCTTCGTATGCGGTCGGTACTAAAAACATCTATAAAGTAATGGATGAACCGAAGGTTTCTGGGTTTAGAAAGGACCTGGTTATTTCTCTCTATGATGAGGTAGTTGACAAAAATGCCTCGAACTATGCCCAGAATGGAATTATTGAAATATGCGAGCGCCTCACTCTATCCACAGGCAAAACAATGAAATACTTCAAGTACATTCCCGATACACTAGATTTGACAGTCAAAGGCGAAATTCCTTTGATGATCTGGTGCCATGGCGGAGGCGGTGACGCAGAGACTCAGGTTGAAATGACAAAATGGCCAGAGTATGCAAAAGAGTTCGGTATAATTGTTCTGGCAATTGACCAACATCAGATGTTTAATCCCGATGAGATAGTTGAAATGTTAGATGCCGAGCTTGCCAAAAACACATATTTGGACGGCACCCGCGTCTACATTAGCGGATTCTCGATGGGTGCTGCGACCACCTGGAATACCGGATTGCAGCAATGGAAACGATTTGCCGCAATAGTTCCCACTGGAGGAATAATGGTGCAGCCTTCTGACGAGTTGGATGCAGCGGTAGTAGAAGGCGGAATTTTGCCGGTGCTGTATATTGCAGGCGGTGTGTCTCCTCTGCCCGAGCTCCCGTCGGAGCAAATTCAGGCACCCATGCAGTATCTGTTTAAGCTTAACGATGCTGGAGAGTATACATATGATGCCGATACAGGAATGTGGGGACAAGAACCTGATAGCACTTATTCGGTGTCTTATCTGCTACCTGATGATGGCACTCCACAGGAACTAGTTATCAACGGGTTTGAAAGCTCTGATGGAAACACTTACATACTGCTTGCAGTCAACAAGAACAGAGCACATACCGTTACTTCAACCGATGCTCCAGTCATTTGGAACTTCGTTAAACAGTTTAGGCGCAATTCAGATGGTTCCATCAGCATTGTGAAGGAAGCTAAAGCCGACACAAAGGTTAAAGACACAGTTACTGCTCACATTGTTGGAAACAGCACCGAGCGTGTTGACAAGGTCACTGTTGCAGACCGAGACTGCTTTGTATACGTCCCTGCCTCGCACCGCGTAGGCAACTTCCTAGGCGGAACACCGTTGCTAGTGGTATTCGCTGACGAGGCACTTTCAACTAAAGCTGATGTTATGACATATGCGAAGGATACCGGAATTGCTGAAATTGCAACCCGCGACGGGCTGTGTGTATTCTTTGCAAATCCGGTCAAGGCATGGGATGATTCTGAAGAAGGAACTCACGCTGCTGAACTGATTAAGGGAATATACGATCTTTACTCATGCGTACCGTCCTTTGAATTTGTTGACGGAGTAGCCACAGTTACCGACGAAGAGACGGGAGAAACAAAGACGTATTATCCTGCTTTTGAGCTGAATCTTCAGATGATCGGCGAGGGCAAGGGTGCGGACTACCTTATGAAGAACTTCACGGTGCCAAATGAGGTTGTCGCAAACTATGCCACCCAGACCTTCCCCGGTACCGGCATGCCCGGAGCTGTCGCACTCTTCAATCCTTCCACACTGGAGGTCAAGGGCGAGAGCGGCGGTCCGATGAGTATTGCAATTATTAGCGGCCCCGAAAATTCCCTTGAAGTAGCCGCTTCGTACGCAGAGGGCACAGGACGATACCTTGTTCTTGACTCTGAAACCACCGGTATAGATGCCGAGCTTCTACGAGTCGTTTACGATAAGGTAGTCGACGCGGCCGGAGACAACTACCATCAAAAAGGTATTGTTGAGGTTTACGAGCGCCGGACATTGTCTACCGGAAACGTAATCGAGTACTATAAGTATATACCCGACAATATTGATCTCACGGTCAAAGACTCTGTTCCATTATTTATTTGGTTCCACGGTATGGGAGGAGACGCTGAGACCCAAGTAGCAATGGCTGGTTTACCTACTTTTGCACGGGAAGCAGGCATTATTGCGCTATCTGTTGACCAGCATCCTTCATTCACGGTAGATGAGCTCATAGAGGTTCTTGATATGGAGCTCGAGGATTATCCATATTATGATGCCACACGTGTCTATGCGGGCGGCTTCTCGATGGGGTCAGATAAAACATGGAATCTGGGTCTCAAATACTGGAACCGCTTCGCGGGCATATTCCCCAATGCGTTGGGAATGTTTGCTTCATCTGAAGAGATAGAGGCAGCATGTGCCACCGGCGGTCCGCTTCCCACTTTCTATATTGCTGGTGGACTTTCGGTGATGGAGCTAGGATCATCAGCATTTACTCAAACAGCACTGAAAAACCTGTGGCCGATGAACGACCTGCCCGGCATATACGAGTATAACGCGGAGCTTGGCGAATGGGGAATGAAGTCTGATTCTTTACGATCGATTTCTTACCTTCTCGATGACGGAAGCGAGCAGGAACTTGTTATCGACGCGTTCAAGAGCAAAGACGGAAACACATATACTTGGTTAGCGGTGAATAAGAATCGGGCACATATCGTAACGCCGAACGACCTTCCAGTTGTTTGGGCAGAGCTTAGCCGCTTCAGCCGCACACCAAGTGGTGCGCTTATTGTTGATGGTGTAGGTCCGTGGTATCAGGAGGCTGCAGACGCTGTCGTTGAAAAGGGCCTTATGGAAATTTCGCAATACGGCGCCTTGAGACCATACGAAATCATAACAAAGGCTGAACTTGCCCAAGCACTTTACACTCTGAGCGGAAACCCAGTCTATAGCGGTGACAATCCATTTGCGGATATTGTCGGCTCGGATGATGCACTCACTCGCGAGCAAGTTGCCGTAATTCTGTACGAGTTTGCCACAGAAAATGGCTACAGCTTCGACACCGGTAAAGGAGCTGCTCTAAGCAGTTATGCCGAC
>JAAYOS010000039.1 GCA_012520195.1 Clostridiales bacterium
AAGTTTTCGGTGTCGCCCTACTGGTGGCGCCCACTAATGACGTCTCACAAAGCGACTGTCAGTATAACAAGTATGATCCCGTTTTGTCAACTGTTATTTGCTTCCGACCAAAAAAAGATTCTTTGAATCTTAGTTTGTGTCTGTTCCGCTTTTGCTAAGGGTATAGCGTAACTAGCCAGATGTTCTGAACATCATCTTGTCTGTTCGGCCCCAGAGCCCCTGCTAAGGGCGTAGAAGTGTTCCAGAAGTGTCAGCACATGTATCGCATTGTCTTTCACATATATATACTGTATAATTTGGATGAGAACATGAATCTTAATAAAGCAAACCACATAAAAGCAAACCGCATAAGCACACCTCAAAGCCAGAAAGGACTAGAGTTTAATATTATGTATAAGAAAAATTCAGAAAACTCTCCCAACACCTCAAATACTAATAAGAAGTTAAAAAGGGTTAAAATGTATACCGACGGTGCATGCTCCGGCAACCCCGGCCCTGGCGGTTATTGCGCAATCCTCATATATAATGAGCACGAAAAGGTAATCAGCGGCGGAGAAGCAGACACCACAAACAACAGAATGGAACTTATGGGAGCAATAGCAGGCCTTGAGGCGCTCCGTGAACCTTGTTCAGTTGATCTGTACTCAGATTCAAAATATCTTGTTGACGGTATCTCCAAAGGCTGGGCCGCATCCTGGAAAAGGAGGGGCTGGATTAAATCCGACAAAAAACCTGCCCTCAACCCGGATCTGTGGGACAGGATTTTGCATCTATTAGAGGTTCACGATGTTACGCTGCACTGGGTAAAAGGCCACTCTGATAATAAATACAACAACCGCTGCGATGAAGTAGCAGTCTCAGAGTCACTTAAGTACGCAAAGATCAACAATGATGTGTAATCAGCTGCGACAACTATAGAACGCACTTCTGATTGTGCCGATTGCATTTCTCTCTTCAATCAAAGTGCCATACTCCTCCAGCACACCCTCATTATAATCAAAAGCATCTATATGGTGCCCATACTCGCCCAACTGAAGAGCCGCTTTCTCGATTGCATCTCTCGCACCCCGCAGTTCGAGCCAGTAGCAATCCATATAATATGTAAGCTTCGACCGGATTTGCCGAGCGTTGATTGCTCCAACAGCATCAATTAGGTCTTCAAGGTCGCTAAACCTCATATAACGAACCAGCGACTCCAAGTCCGCTTCTGCAAATATCAAAATACCCTGTTTACCGTCGAAGACTTCTATTTTCATATCACCGTTCGACTCGTATCCGAGATTACTCAATGTGTCGACTACAAGTCGCTTCATCTCTCTACCTTCAGCTGCTCCACAACATAAACCCAGATCATCAAGCTCATCATGCTGTAGAAAAAGCACAAGCATGTTGCTTCCGATTATCTGACTGGTCAAGAAAACTACCCCCAAAACGAGATTTGACCTCATTATACCTTTGCAGGGTAGCAAAAGAAATGCAAAGTTACTGCCTCAAGTGGCAAAGAGAGCAATATTATCCCACGCTTACCCTTACATACTGGATATTAACTGCTTGTAAAAGTACACGCCCCTCCCTAGTGTCTCAACATCAAGCCTTTCGTTTACACTGCGAATCGTCGCTTTTTCCGCTTCTGTCAGCACAAACGGTGTTATTCTGTAAACCGCATCGGCATTATGCTTAAATGGCGATAATGAAGTGTCCTCCGACAATATGCCGGGGGCTATTATTATGCCTCCGAATACCTCCTGCAGCGTATCCTTCAGCCTACGGTACTCCTCTCCGGAATAATTCGATATTGCAGATGCTTCCTCAGCGAGTTCTACATCTATGCTCACGCCTGTAGGCCCTAACAAATCCTCCAGGAAACTAAAAATATCCGAGCAGGAATCTCCACTGATCAATCGAGCATATACAGTGGCCTCGGCAGTCGATGGCATTAGCTTTTCTTTACCTCCGGAATGTGTCTGGGTTACAGCAAAGGTTGTTCTGAGCATAGAAGAGAATCCTTCATAGTTTTGAAGCGCTTTTAGAAGCTTCCCCTCAAAGAGCCAGAGATTTGCGGCATAGACCCTCAGTCTGAAGGGCATATATGGGGAAAATGCCTCTATCATCTTTCTCATGACTTCGGATTTCCTTATGGACTGAGGACGAAACTCAAGCCTGCAGATAGCTTCGCTTAACCGACCGATTGCGGAATACCTCGGTGGTGAGCTGATAGACCCGCCCCTCTCCTTTGCAGAGAGCTTCATTTTCATCGTGCCCTTTTCAGCTACCCCGATTATCGCCTGAGCTCTATCCAGTGGAAGTAAGTCACGAGATATGCAGCTTCCTCTACCAAAAACGGCAGCAAATCTATTAGTCCGCCTGTTGAGTGCCTCTGAAAGAATGCGCGCACCGTTGTTTTTCGATTCTGCATCACGCACTATAGCGACATATATGTCCCGCTTAGGTCTAAACCCCTCTCTTAGCAACAACTCTGTTGCTTCCAGAAGTGCACAGAGCACTCCCTTAGCCTCGATCGCGCCTCTACCCCAGACCTTATTCTCTGCAATAACTCCTGAATAAGGCGGGTGCTCCCAGTTGCCCTCAGACGACACCACATCCATGTTTGCGCAGAAGAGCATAGGGTCTTTATTATAGTCACTTCCAGACCAATGTAGGAGAAGATTACCCTCAATATCTTCGACGGTCAATATCCTGAAGATTTTCGGGTAGCGAGAGCGAATGTAGCTTATCATTCTTTCAAATGAGTCGCTACGGTTTAATTGGGAGTCGTCGGGAACCTTTGCATCCTCTGACAGTGTGGGGTACTTTATCATTGCTGAAAGAGACTCCGCCGCGCGACTCGATATCTTATCATCGACCTTGGCGCCCTCTTTGGGTACACTTTTGTCGGCAATTTGGGTTGCACGAAACAACACCATAACAAGAATAAAAATGATAGCTCCTAGCAGGAGCATTAGACTCAAATCCATGGTATCTACCTCAATAATATATGTTAGAATATCGTACTTTCGGCCTGATTAATAGCAGTATTATAGCACTCTCGAATCCTAATCACAACAGACGGCTTATAAATCATTACTCATCCGATATATATGGGACGCAATTGGTATATCTTCTCTATTTCCGCTTGCCATTTTATTCAATTTGTGTAATACTAGTGGTGTTATTTTTGATGATATTAGGCAGTTTCAGACCTAGGGTTTGGAACCACATATGAAAACATTCATTCACAAGGGGGGCACAATGGATACTCTAGATAGAATTACGAAAGTTAGAGATAACATCAAAAAGGTGCTGATCTGTAAAGACGAGACTATTGACCTGGTGCTGTCTGCTGTGCTAAGCCGGGGCCATGTCCTCATCGAAGATGTTCCGGGTATCGGAAAGACAACTCTGGTCAGGGCTCTGGCAGCTTCGATTGGCTGTACTTTCCAGCGCATTCAATTCACGCCCGATCTAATGCCTTCAGATGTTACCGGATTTACGATGGTTGATATGGCAACTGGGGAGTTGAGGTTCAAAAAGGGAGCTATAATGAACCAGATCATCCTTGCGGATGAAATCAACCGAACATCACCGAAAACACAGTCAAGTCTGCTCGAAGCGATGCAAGAGGGGCAGATAACCGTTGACTCTAACACCTACGATTTGCCAAAGCCTTTTGTCGTGCTTGCTACTCAGAATCCTATAGAGCATATCGGAACATTCCCGCTACCCGAAGCTCAGCTCGACCGATTCTTTATCAAGATATCTCTGGGCTATCCCGGAATTCGCGAGGAAATTTACATCCTGGACAGGCACGACGGTGTAGCTTCTACTTTAGATGAGCTTGAAGCTGTTGTATCCGCGGAAGATATTATTCAGATGCAGGATGAAGTCGATAGGGTTGTATGTTCCGACGCAATTAAGGAATATGTCGCGCTGATCGTTGGACAGACCCGTTCAAACAGTGACCTGCTTCTAGGTGCAAGTCCAAGAGGTGCAATCGCCCTTATGAATGGTGCAAAGGCTCATGCTTACATACGCGGTAGTGAATATGTTACCCCTGACGATGTAATATTTATGACACCCCACGTACTTGCACACCGCTTAATTCTACGCCCAGAAGCAAAGCTAAAGGATATGACGGCTGTGCGAGTTCTTAAAAACATCACCAACATGGTGAGGATACCTGATTCGGTATGAGACGCCGTAGAATCGCCTTTTTCAGCTTGACAGTAATTGCTCTGCTTGTGCTGTTCTATACCGGTGATCCGATATATTTATGGGTAGTCATATTCCAACTCAGCATGCTCGTTATATCGTTGCTTAACATATTAATAACATTTATGTCAATTCGCTTCCTCCAGAGTGCCACGCCTGAAAGTGCAGTAAAAGGTGATTCGGTTAGACTACAGCTCGAGCTTCACAATGAGTCTTTCTTCCCTTTTGCACATCTGACACTAAGGTACAGCACGCCTGAAACTCTGTATACCGGCGAGGAGTGCCATCTCTCCACATCACTGCTTCCAAGGAAGAGCGAAGTCCTTTCGGTCCCAATCAAGTGCCCATATCGCGGTCTTTATCAGCTTGGCTTCACTCAGCTTGAGGCAACTGATATATTTGGCCTTATTACTATTACAGTTCCCTTCACTGTTTATCATAATAAACCCGTTGATCTCTTAGTATACCCTCAGGTGAGAGAAATTGCTCCCGGCTCCCTCGTTAATCGCGAGATGGAAGGCACAAAAGATACTACCCAAACCCGTTCGGAAGAACTCTCGTCAATCGCGGAGATTCGTGACTACCGCGAGGGTGACCCATTAAAGCGTATTCACTGGAAGCTTTCAGCCCGCCACAAAAAGTTTCTGATCAAGGAGTTTGACGGCTCCCTTGTAACCGATAGCTTGATTCTTGTGGACTGTACAGAGCACCGACTGGAGGGAGAGGAAGCCGCGCAGTTTGAAGACACTGTTGCGGAGTGTGCCGCGACCTTCTGCAAGAGAATGACCGATGATTATCAATCTATCACAATGATTACATATGCCGATAGCCGGACTGAACTATCCGGCGCATCGCCAGTTGATTTTCCTGCGTTTCGTGAGCTTTTGGCGCGAATAAAGTTCTGCGGTGACTTAAGCATCTCTTCGGCAGTTAAGCTGGAGAGAACTCTCATGGGTAACATCGGCAGTCTGATCGTAATTACACGGTCGCCTACCGACGAGCTGTTTGAGATGCTGGTTTACCTCTCCGAAAACGACTGCCGAATAACTCTTGTCTCCGTCCTAAAAGACAACACTCCCGACGAGAACCTTATAAGGATGTTCGGCGAACTCTCTCTGCGCGGAATACGCGCTCTCTCGCTGATCCCAGGAGAAGATATTTCGCTGCAGTTGGGAGGTGGGAACCAATGACAAGAAAACAGCAGATTTCATTTGCTGCCACTGGCTATCTGGTTTCTCTGCTCTATACATACGGCATAAGCTATTCGCTTATAAAGGTTAATAATCTGGAAGTGACTTGGATTACCGCACTCCTGTACACCGCTGTGCTTCTACTCATCTTCTCCCTGATCTTCTACAATAAATGGACTACCATTGCCACGGTCGTTGTTTCCCTTGGATATACATATTGGGCCTTTCGTCACGGTGAAGCCTTAGTCTGGATAACCGACAGCTTATTCCCCTTCGTCAAAGATACCTGGTCCTTCTTGCGTGGTGCCGAAGAGCTGGCTCTTGAGTACCATCCTTTTCTGGCTTTTATTTTTATAATACTGCCTCTTCTTTTCTCTCTGATATCTGCATCAAGGCTTCGTGGCTGTGTTTCAATGCTTTTTGTAGCAGCGGCAGTATTTATCACTGAGTGGACTTTGGGGCACCATAATATTTTCCTTCCTATAGCACTTTCAACTGTAGCCATTGTTGCAGTATATGTCTATTCATTCTCCAGGCGCCTCTATCTGCGCGATATGTCTGATGCTACAGAAGACTATACCGAGGAAGATGAACTCTTTGAAGAGGGGCAAACCGTAGAGGCTGACAAGCGCACAATTAGGATCCCAAGTGCAACTGCATTAGCTGCTTTTTCATTGCCTATAGCGCTTATTACTGCTATGTTCACCATTCTGGCTCTGCCTAAGAGCGCAGACAACTTCCGTGTTCGGTTTATTGAAACTGTGGTGGATGATGTCGTCGACTATATCGGACAGTACACCGACTTCACCCGAAAGCAGTATTCCTTCTCAATTTCCACTCTTGGATATCCAAGCACATCCGAATTAGGAGGCCCTGCCTCCCCCACCGACGATACTGTTCTGGTTGTAGAGGGAATTTCGCCTTCATTGTTGAAGGGCGCGACAAAAACCTATTACAGCGGAAGAGGCTGGCTTAATTATTCTGATATCGGATCATACAGACTGAATAGTCCTCTGTGGTCGGCTAAGCGTAAAGATGTTTTCGATCTTGAGCGCCCCGATCCAGAACTCTTGGAGGACCTAGGACGCAGTCTATACAGAGAGGTAAGGTTTAGGATACAGAATTACTACAATCAATATTCTATTTTTTCACCCACAAGGCCTGCCGACGTCTATTCATCTAGTAAGTCCTTCATCCCCTATTTTAATGATTTAGGGGAGCTTTATCCAAAAGAACGCATAGATATATATAGTAGATACACCGTCGAAGCTAGGCAAATCGTTCCTTTGACCGAAACCACCATCGACCTTCTTTTGGAGCTCGAAGCTTCAGTCGAAGAGGAACCTTTAGAGAAGATGCAGCAGTTACGAAACACATATTTGCAGTTGCCGGACTCACTTCCCTCCAATGTTATGGTTCTGGGTTACGATATTGCCTCTTCCGTTAATAGCGAGTCTGAGATTATCAAGGCTTTGGCTATTAAGGACTATCTGTCAAGGAACTTCACGTATACGCTAATGCCACCAGAAGTTCCAGAAGGTAGAGACTTTGTTGATTACTTTTTACAGACCCGTAGAGGCTACTGCAGTTATTTTGCCACTGCAATGGTCGTATTGGCAAGAACAATTGACATACCCGCACGATACTGCGAAGGCTTCCTTCTAACAGACGCACCACATAAAGACTCCGTATATACTGTAACTGGCAAGCAGGCACATGCCTGGGCCGAACTCTACTTCGAAGGCATCGGATGGATTCCTTTTGATGCCACCCCCTCAAGACAGGCGCAAATAAGGCCTACCCAGCCATCATTAACTCCTCCCGAGCCTGATATCCCCTTACCTGAACCATCTCCGGAAGTACTCCCTACAGTTCAAGTTCCCGAAGTCGAGTTCGAAATGCCAGCCTGGGGATTGTTGCTCATTGTCATCGCCAGTATTGCTCTTGTAAATACACTTCTAATAATTGCACACAGAATTTTCTACAGCAGCAGAAGATTGCTCTCCAAGTATTCGAAGAGCGAGGCTGTGGAGATTTGGTGGCACGCAATCTTAGCCCTTATATCCGATCAGGATGAGATGTTCGAACGCAGACCAGGAGAAACTGCGGCTATGCTTGCTAGCAGAATTGGCAGACTGATAGATAGCAAGGTCTGTACCTTCGATCAACTTGTGAGAATCGTTATGCGATCATTCTATAGCGGGAAAGAGATATCTGACACAGAAGCCCAAGTTGTCTATAGATATTTCGTCTCTCTAGAAAACAGGATGATGAAGACTAATACTCCCCCTGTTTACGCAGTCAAACGTATACTATTCCCCCGGATTTTCGGATTTGAAGCGTTCTGGCAGATCGGGAACAAATTCTCTCTTCCTAAGTCTAATTCAAATGTAGATACTGATATCTAGCAACGACACCGCTTGTTGGCACTCCAAGCTAAGGCTGGTAAATCATTATCTTATTTAAAGTAAACAGGAGGACAATATGAAAAAGAGATTCTTTTTATCTATAGCACTGCTTCTTGCATTAGCGCTGCTTTTTGGTTGTTCGTCCGCTTCAAAGGACATGAAGGCTTCCGAAGCGCAAGCCCCTTCAGCAACCAGCTCCTACGGTAAGGGCGAAGACGGGTTGAGCGGATCTTACGAAGAAGCTCCTTCCGCCTACGAATATGATTCTGATGATGGAGGCAATGCAAGCTTTGACAGTTCCATTGTTGCTGATCCGGCCAGAAAGATGATTTGGGTCGGTGAGATAACTCTGGAATCGACAGATTTTGCTGCCGCCGAAGAGGCTCTCCACACACTTATCGGTGAGTGCGGAGGTTTTATTCAGTCCTCAACAGTCACCGGAGAGGGACGGACTTCTAGGGGGGAACCCCGGCTGCGCAATGCGCGATATACGATCCGCATCCCTACCGAGAATTTTCAACTCTTTATGAAGAGCAGCGGAGACGTTGCTACGGTTGTAACCTCCTCCACAAACTCTGAAGATGTCACAGCCATGTACTTTGACACAGAAGCGAGGCTTCGTGTCCTTGAAATTAAAGAGGAGCGTCTCATTGAGATGCTAGAGCAGACCAACAGGGCAAACTATACCGATGAACTTAAGTATATACTTCAGCTGGAAAATGAGTTAGGAAACGTGCGTTATGAGATTGAAAGCCTAACTGGTACTCTGCGAAGATACGATGACCTCATTTCATATAGCACTGTAACTGTCTATCTCCAGGAAGTGAGAGAATATACCGCAACACCTGCAAAGCCAGAATCCCTCGGGGAGAGGATATCAATTACATTTAGCTCAACACTTAGAAAAGTCATCAGTTTTGGTGAGGATTTCCTTGTCTGGCTAGTGGGTAGATCACCGCTTCTCATACCGCTTGCTGCAATTGTTGCTTTTGTCATCTTTGTTGCCAGAGGTATCTCACGCAGGAGAAGAAAGCATAATCTCTCAAGAAAGTCAAACTCTCTTCCCACCACACCTCCCTCCGCACCCGAACAAGTAGAATCAAAAGACTCTAGTCAGGACAAGTAGCAGTTAATTTAAGCTGCAACTCATAAGATAAAACTGGCTGCCTCGCTAAGGACAACAGGTCCCTGGCGAGGCAGCCTTTACATTATCTTACTCTAATGCAACTATCAGCCACTGTCTCTCTCGACTATCTTCCACGAGATTTTTTCCGAGACAGCATCTTTTCCATCCATGAGATCCAAGATCTTCTTCGCCGCCACGTTTCCCACATTGTTATTTCCATGGGACAGGGTGGTGATAGAACTCATCTCACTCAGATAGCTATTATCGAAACTTACAAGGCTCATATCCTCCGGAACTGATATTCCACACTTGTCCAAGAGGGATAGGAGCGAACATGTCATTTCATCATTGTAACACACTATTGCAGTGCACCCTTCAGCTTTCCAACGCTTAATAACATGGGCTACCACAGGCTCCGAAAATACCAGAGGATACGAGGCTGTGCTGTACCATAACACTAAATCGTCATCAGGAAGTAGTCCACAGCTATGGAGGCCTTGGGTATAGCCGGCGTACCGGCCATGACCTTGAATATCGTCGAACTTAAATATGCCTCCAATTCTTCGGTGCCCTTTGCTTACTAGATACTCAACCAACATCCTGCCTCCGCCCTCGTTATCGTCTAGAACGGATATGGCATCTTGAAGCTGAGGATAGATTCCGTTGATGAAAACCATTGGTATTTCCTTATCCATCAGCTGTTGGAGAAGTTCCAGATTAGGATTGGGGAGTGCGGTCTTGGTGCCCTCAATAATGATGCCGTCAGGATTGCACACAAGCAAGTTTTGCAAAATTGACCGTTCAACCGAGATGCGGTTATTTGTTGCGAAAAGCTGTGGTACACAGTCGCTCCGGGACAGAACGTCCTCTATCTCCCGTAGAATACTGGGAAAGATGTAATCACTGATGTAGGTAGTTACAACCGCTACTGAGCGTCGATGTGAGGTCGTCTTCGGCTCTACACTCTGCCTGATATAAGAACCGCTGCCCCTCCGTTTGTAAATGTATCCCTCTTCCACCAAAACCGTAAGGGCATTACGGATAGTCTGACGGCTGACTTGAAAGTCGTTCATCAAAGTATGCTCTGTAGGGAGCATATTGACATCCTTATACACTCCAGTTTGAATGCGAGCTCTCAGCTCAGATGCAATCATTTGATACTTCGGCTGCACAGAATCACCTCTGATGCTAAATATTATCTTCTAATAGGGGGAAATGCAAGTCTTTTCACAAAAAAACCTTGCAGAACTATGCAAATCTCAATTTATACAACAGTATCGGTTCCCCTACTAGTTTCCGAACACACCGTCAAACGACGCTTCACCAAGTCCAAGGTTATGCTCGCATTCCGTGAGGTTGATACCGCTCATTCTGCTAGTATTATCTTTGAGTAATCGTGTGCCCCCCTCCCTCAGGACATTCAGGACTTAGACATTAGCTCTGCATAACGTCTTCTGTTTTCGTCCAGCATGAGCGCCATTCTTGGATCTACTTCTTTTTCCATTTGGACCGTGTCAAAGAACTGCATTGCTCTGCCGTTCTCTGCATCATATGGTAACCAGACTGGCATGTCACTACCGTCCTTGTCCTTTCCGTTCGGGTCACCAGTACGCGCGAAGTTTGCGAAGTAATTACACATCTTTCTTGCCAAATCAAAGTGGTGCCCGTCAAAGGGACGCCAGCAACGGATCAGTGTGTTGAACTGGAACCAAAGATCGCAGCTATGGAAGGCACCGGCATCATCTCCCGGTATGGTAGGTCCAAACTCCGAGAAGTAAACAGTACGCCCTACTTGGGCTAATACCTGTGCAGTTACCCTGTTTGCTATATTGAATGTAGAGTAGTCAGCGGCTTTCCTCAGAGATTCTTCATTATCAGAACCAGCGGCCTCTTTGACAAGTTCCCAGTATTCTTCTGCACGGTTCTCAAAGCTTGCTTCGACCCACTCTTTTGGTGCACCTGTCACTCCTGCCATGAACTCGTCTGAGGTAGCGGTTACCATCAAACTCACTTCGTGGAGTCGGTTAGCTGGAAACGCATCATTCGGTAGCTCAGTTATGAATTTCCCATCAATCACAGGAACCATCGGTCGCTTCATCTCGATATACTTCTCCAGCAGGATGGCTGGATCCAGTTTACGTGCTTCCGCCAGTGTCTTTACCCCGCACATCTCAAAGAGCCGTGTACTTAGCTCATATGCCGTTTCCATGGAATCGCCTTTGGGTAGGAAAGTGGGCATAGGAGGATAGAGGAGCATGCGGGAACCCGCGGACTGTATGATTGCGCGCTGAAAATCCCCTTTTGTTTGCGGAGACACCAATTGGAACTGTACTGCGTCCCCACCGCCCGACTGTCCAAATATGGTGATGTTCTCAGGATCACCACCGAAGTTTCTTATGTTCCGCTTTACCCACTTAATGGCAGCAGCCTGATCTAAGAGCGCAAAGTTTGACGGTGCCTCCGGACTCTCTGCAGTGATCTCCGGATGCGTAAGGAACCCGAAGAGGTTGAGCCGGTATCCCACAGATACGAGTATAACCCCACGGGAGGCAAACTCCTCACCGTCAAATTCCATCTCATGAGCGTAGCCCTCCTGCATACCGCCGCCGTGGATCCATACCATGACAGGCAGGTTCTCATCAATAGTTTTAGCGGGAGTCCATATGTTCAGGTACAGGCCGTCCTCAGAGTTAGGAATGTCCGGGTCGACATGCCATTCTTTACTGTAAAAAGCATTGGGATCCTTCCCCGGTGTTTTTTGATAGCAAATAGGCCCAAATTCATAACACTCCCTGACCCCTTCCCAGTTTGCCGAAGGTTGAGGGGCGCGCCAACGGTTTTCTCCTACAGGTGGTGCTGCGTAAGGGATACCTTTGTAAACCGTTATTCTAGCGTTTGTACCTACGAGTCCCTTTACAAGACCATTTTCAGTTTTAGTGGCTCTAAGCATTTTCTTACCTCCTGAGGTGGTAGAGTAATCATACGTATTAAAGATACAAAACACCCTGCACCGGCTAAGCCTGACACGTTGGGGTGTTTTGCAATCTTGTGTTATCCTGCTAGGACGCGTGTACTCGTATACCAGACTGGGCTCTAGCAAGGTTCTGCTCGTCAAACTCGTCCCGGGTAAATTCGTCGATGAATCTTCCCTCGTACATAACCATTATTCGGTCACAGACACCCATCAGTTCTGCCATTTCGGAAGATATCATAATGATACTCATACCCTGTTCGGTCAGTTCATTCATGATGTTGTAAATCTCTGCTTTTGCGTTTACGTCAATTCCCCTCGTGGGCTCATCCATAACGAGGATGCGAGGATTTCTAGCAAGCCACTTCGCGATAATTAGCTTCTGCTGGTTTCCTCCGCTGAAGTTAATAGCTAGGCGGTTGGGAAGTGGTGGTCTAACGCTTAGCAGGTTGAAAAACTTATCCACAAACTTCGAACGTAATCTGGAGTCAACCAGACCTCTCTTACTGATTTGATCGAAGTTGGGTATACACAGATTGATGGCTGCCGTCTGCATCAGACTCAATCCTTCGTTTTTCCTATCCTCTGGCAGCAGCACCATACCGTGTTTAATAAGCTCGTGGGGACTGATATGTTCTACCTTCTTGCCATCAATGAATACTTCTCCACTGTCATGGGGAAGAACCCCAAAAATGGACTTCATTGTCTCTGTTCGTCCGGCTCCAACCAGACCGCAAACGCCCAATATTTCGCTTTTATGCAGTTTAATGTTGACATCCGAAAAAATCCTTCTATAAGAGAAATTCCTTGCCTCGAAGATGACTTCATCAGACGGCTCTACCGTACGTGCGGGATAGTATGCATCAAGCTTACGGCCAACCATCATAGCGACCAGATCGTCTTTCGTTACATCAGGGCCATTATTGATGGTTCGTGTTACAACTCCGTCTCTTAATCCCGTGATTCTGTCGGAAAGCTGCAACACCTCATCTAGTCGGTGAGTGATGTATATAATGCCGACTCCCTGTTCCTTCAGCCGTGCGATTATCTGGAACAGCAACTCTGTTTCCTTCTGAGTAAGGACCGCAGTGGGCTCGTCAAAGACAACTATCCTAGAGTTGGTGGAGATTGCTTTACAGATCTCAATCATCTGTTGCTGCGAAGTAGATAGCTTGAAAACTGGGGTATTAGCGGAAATGTTCTCCTGTCCGAGGGAGTTGAGGATTTCATCTGCGTCTCGGATCATGCCGGCACGGTCGATCATGCCATTCTTCTTGTACTCCCGTCCCAAATAGATATTCTCCGCTATAGTAAAGGCGGGCACCAGATTGAACTCCTGATATATAATACCAATACCGTAATCTCTCGATACTTTGGCGTTGGTTATTTCAACTTTTTTTCCATCAATATATATATCGCCTTCATCTTGCATTTGCTGCCCACCGAGGCACTTGATTAGTGTACTTTTCCCTGCACCGTTTTCCCCAATAAGGGCGTGGATCTCTCCCGGCCTCAGATCAAAGGAAACTTGGTCGAGGGCTTTTACGCCAGGAAATGATTTGCTGATGTTTTTCATTTCCAGTATGTTTTCGGTCATGTTTTTGCCACCTCCAACTGGATTTAATGCGGTCTTACTTCTGCCCCGCTTCTCCTGCTTTGCGGGTGACAAGGTCCAGGGCGCATACGCAGACAAGAACGATACCGATTACGGCGGTCTGCCAGTACATACTGACCTCGTACTGTATTAACGCGTTTTTGATCAACTGCATTAGAATTGCTCCGACCATGGCTCCTACAACCGTACCACCACCGCCGGCCATGCTGGTACCTCCTACAACAACGGCACAAATAGCATCCATACCGACTGTACCCGCGGCACTTGGGTTACCTGAGTTAATACGGCCGGCTAACATGAAAGCTGCAAAGCCGGCGAATATTCCGCCTATGGTGTAGGTCAGGATCTTTAAGTTGGCCACGTTCAATCCTGAGAGAGATGCGGCCACTGGATTACCGCCGCAAGCCTGTAAGCGGTTACCCAAGACGGTCTTGCGCAATACGAATTGACCGATGAGTGTAAAGAAAGGAATTAGAAGAATTAGAATTGGAATACCGAACAGACTCTTCTGCCCTACTGTAAACATTAGTGACTTGTTACTGAAGTTGATTGGATAGCCCTTGGTCACAACAAGTGCAAGACCGCTTGCTATGTTAGACATACCCAATGTAACGATAAACGGCGGCAGTCCCAACTTGGTCACAAGCACTCCGTTTAGTGCGCCAACAGTGGCTGCTAGAACGACACCCACCAACAAAGCAAGAATATCGCTTTGGGTCGCGTTATAGACCATACACAGAACGACGCTTGCAAGGCACATATTGTTAGCAACGGACAGGTCTATTCCGCCGCCCGAAATGATAAAGGTCAAACCGCAGGCAAGAACAGCTGTGATTGCTGCCTGCTTAAAGATATTGAAAATATTATCCCTTGTCGCGAATGTATCGGTAGTGAAAGAAAGGATGACAGCCATGGCCAGGATCAATAAGGTCAGGCTGAGTTCTCTCTTGTCCAAAAGCCAGGTAAAGAGGTTAAATTTCTTCTTCATAAGCTAATGTCTCCTTTGCAGTTTGCGGAGGAAGGTATTTTTTATAATGCGGGCTGTCTCGCCACAGTGATTGACCACTGCTTGAGACAGCCCTTACGAATTCGCTGTCTACGGGGACTATTGAGACTGCCCCGTCATTTCGACCGTTATTAACGAGGTCTTTTCGAGCTGTTTTGATATGTAATTCTAGAAACGGTTCACGTTTTAATCAGCTTTCAGGATTTACGTCGGGATAGTTCTGCTCGGCCAGCTCCTTAGTGCAGGCATAGCATGGGGTCTCAACGAACTCTGGAGGTGTTATGCCTTCTGCAAGGTATTCGACCAGAACGCGGACTCCCTCATAGCCCCAGTTGAACTGGTTCTGTACGACTGTGGAATCAACCGTGCCGTCCTTGACTCCCCAGATTATGAAGTCCAGGTCATCGGACAGGACGCAACGTTTATCCTCTTTGGTCCAGCCATTGGCTTTCCAAATGTTTATGGCATTCTCGCCGCCTGCATATAGCATTGCGTATCCCTTAAAATCGGAATACTTTGCAACCATGGTTTCCAGGTTAGCGGCAATTTGTGTGAAGTCTCCACCTGTATCGGCCTGAGTAAAGAGGATCTCCATGTTCGGGTATTTTGCAATGGTGTCTTCGAAACCGGCAAGACGCTCGGCCATTGAGCGCATGGCTGGGTCAAGCAGCTGGACCATTACGCCACCCTCTTCGCCGCAGACCCTGGCAAGTTCCTCAGCTACCGCTACACCAAAGTTGTAGTTGTCGGTACCAACGAAGCAGAGACGCTTGCTATCTGGAACCTCGGTGTCCATACACACTACTGGGATACCAAGATCAGCAGCCTTATCGATTGAGGGCAGTAGGGCAGTTGTGTCGGAAGCGGAAATGATTATTCCATCATAACCCTGGGAGATCATGTCCTCAAGAAGCTGAATCTGGCCGGCGGCTCCTGTGGTCTGGGGACCCGTAGCATAGACAGTTATGTCGTATTTGCCGGTTTCGTTATACTCCTCAGCTCTTGCCTTACCTCCATCACCTACCTTATCCCAAAAGTAGTTGTTGGCAGTATAGATGATACCAAACTTATAGCTCTTGACTTCTTCGCTCTGCCCCTTGTCGCTCGAGGCAGATCCACTCGGTTTACTTTGATCTGGAGAGTTGCCAGCCTGTTCGCTCTTGTCACAGGAAACGAGGCTGAACACAAGGATGAGTGTTAGTAGGATCGCTGCGAACTTCTTCATAATGCTTTCCCTCATATTCGAAGTATTTATCAAGGCTTACGCCGTTGATACAAAGTTTTGCATTGATCGCAAAAGATCAATATTGGCTGAGATAGTAATCTGTCATGAATTTCGTTACTGGTGTTACTGAAGAGTCAGGTAACTGTCCGGACGGATGGCCGTAGCGCATCTGGCCTTTAGCTTCCCGATATGGCTTCCACTCTGCCATCGGAGTGCCGTCGATGTCTTGCCCGTTGGGGTTACCCGACTTAATAAAGTTGCTTACATAGTTAGAGACATGTCTCGCTAAGTCGTAATGCTTACCGGTAAAGGGTCTCCAACAGGAAGCAAGCGATTCAAATACAAACCACAGATCGGAGGAGTGGAATGTGCCGGGATTGTCCCATCCCGGAATTTCGCCGTCGAAGACTGCTCCCCAGTTGTCGAGTTCTGGACGCACCTTGGAAGTGGCCTCAAAGTATAGCCTCATACCTAGTTCCATTGGGCAGAAGGTTGCATTCTTTATCGACTCGTCCAATGTGTCAGCTTTGACCGCCTCAAGGAATTTCTCGGCACTGTCGCCAAACATCTCCTGAGCTAGTGCCTCTAGTTCTTCCATGGAGTTCACCCTTGGGGAGTCCCACGACTCAGTAGATGTATTGCTCATCATTAAAGGAACCATATGCCTTTTGTTCTTGATTATCATTTCTGAGAAATGACCCGTCTGAACCTTTCCGTCAATGACCGGAGACCACATTTTAACGCCGGGTCCTAGTCCCGAACCGATACCAGCATAATCACGGAATTTCTCTATTAATACCTGGGCATCTAACTTTCGGGCCTCTTCTAGGCTCTTGATCCCGGCATGGGCAAAAAAGTCCTCACCATCTGATTCTGCCTGCGAAAGAGTCCTATTTAGACCGTGGGCGTTAACTCCGCCATATCCTCCGTACCGGATCCCACTCATAACAATTGCTTTATGGAACAGATCCTTTGTCAATGGCGAGGTCAGAAGAACCTGTACACTTCTACCTCCTGCCGACTGCCCACCAATAGTTATATTATTGGGGTCACCGCCGAAAGCCGCGATATTCCGCTTGACCCACTGTAAACCGAAGATCTGGTCCAGGTGTCCGAAGTTGGTTGGGAAGTCTGGGTTTTCCGCAGTCAGCTCCGGATGTGCCAGAAAGCCAAATACATTAAGCCGGTAGTTGATGGTGACCACAACGATTCCGCGACGGGCTAAGCGCTCTCCGTTAAACTCCATCTCTGCTGTGTTACCCTCTACGAGCCCTCCCCCGAAATACCAAACGAACACAGGAAGCCTTTCCTCTGTTGTTTTGGCCGGAGTCCAGACATTCAAGTATAGTGAGTCCTCGCTCATCGGAATATCCGGATCAACATTCCACTCCCTGGTATAGATGTTGTCGGGATCGGTACCCGGCTTACACTGAACGCTAATGGGCGCAAACCTGGTGCAGTCCAGGACACCCTGCCAATCCGCTGCGGGTTGCGGGGCTTTCCACCTCAGAGCACCAACGGGTGGTGCAGCAAAGGGAATACCCTTATATGAGATAATCCTTGGATCAGCGGCGGCGACGCCTCTGACCACTCCGTTTTCTACTCTCGTTTCCTTGATCATTTTGGTCCGCCTTTCTTAAGGAATCGCTCAAGTCAGTTTTCCTTAACATTCAGTATTGTTGTATTTGATTTGCTCAAAAAATCGTATAATTTGAATGCTTTCTTTTTTCAAATGGTACTACTTGAGTTGTCCGCTGTCAAGGAAATTTGCCCATTTTGTATAGTTGAACAATAACTTGTACTTATTTTGTTTATATTGCCCAATAGCGAAATGACTGATTTGATATTATTGCGATTTGTTCTTCTATTAGAGCCATTGATGGCAGGATATTCTTTCCAAACTCCTTATCTGCACCGAAACATCTAGCTATCAGTACTACAATATCTGATATACCAGTTCGCAATATATCTATAATAACTACAAATAGTGTAGATTTGAAAAGGCATATTCTCTTATGATCCAGAACGCCGCCCTTTCTCGTTGTGCTCACAATCACCAAAATATCGCAAATATTTACGTATTCAGAGTGCATTATCTACACAAATGCTATTAGTTGTCAATACAGCCATTAAATACAAACATGCATATTTCAACAATTGTTGTACTTACTTATTATTAAATTTACTTATAATTGTTAATACAAAACATTGACAACTTCTAAAATAGGGTGCTATACTGAATCTGAAATTGATTTGTTCAACAAACTAACTCTATTAAATGCAACAAATATATCAAGTGCTATCTGAAACACGTTAACAACATTAGCTAAATCATCAGGGGCTACACTATTGGCATCGGATACATTAAAATAACAACTTATAAACAATGCCTGAGGGAAGAGTTGATTCCCTCGCACAAAATACGCCTCCCGGCACATATGAAAGGATGAATAGCGAATGTCGGTTTATCTACGCGAGGTTAAGACGGAAAATGGCTGGGTACAGGGCATCCCGGCCGCCGATCCAAGGATTACTGCTTTCAAGGGTGTTCCCTTCGCCAAACCTCCTGTGGGGGAGCTTAGATGGAGAGCTCCACAATCAGCCGAAGACTGGGATGGAATTCGCCCCTGTAAAGAGTTTGCACCGATATCTATGCAGACTCCTCCCGGTTTGGACCCCGATAACATCTACACCAAAGAGTGGCATGTTGATCCGGAGATCCCAATGAGCGAAGACTGCCTCTACTTGAACATCTGGACACCCTCTAAGACAGGAGATGAGAATTTTCCTGTATTCGTGTGGTACTTTGGCGGAGGTCTGAAGGAGGGTAACACGGCAGAGATGGAGTTTGACGGTGAGCGCATTGCCCGTCGCGGCATCGTGGTGGTAACAATAAACTACCGCGTCAACATCTTTGGCTTCTTGTGCCACCCCGAAATCACAAAGGAGTCTCCTGAAGCTCCGGCAAACTTCGGACATCTGGACCAACAGTTTGGCACTCGTTGGGTAAAGAGGAATATTTCTGCCTTTGGAGGCGATCCTGAAAACATCACGATCGGCGGTCAGTCTGCTGGCGGCATGAGCGTTTCAGCCCAAATATGCTGCCCTGAAAACAAGGGACTGTTTCAGAAGGCAATTATAATGAGCGGCATCGTAGGCGATAACTACACTGATTTTCCCCGCTTTAGTTACAGTCTGGAAGAAGCTGAAGAAGAGGGCGTAAAATTCTTCGATTTTCTGGGAGTAAAAACACTTGCCGAAGCACGTGCTTTGGACGCAATCTATATTCGGGATAAGACAACGGAATATAACCGTATGTTTGGCTCCATAGTAGACGGTAGGTTCCAGCATGGCCCCGCGGCCCATAAGCTCCGTAGAGGCGAGCGGCTTGACGTGCCTGTAATGGTTGGTTGGACAAACAATGAGTTCTCTGCAGGTCCATCGGGAGAAGACGCTGAGAGCATCATCGCAGAGTTAAGAGAAGCATTCTCTAAAGAAGAGGCCGAGAAAATTATTGAACTCATAAATCCAGAGAAGGATCCAGCCGCTGCCCGGAAGGCTCTGACCTACATAACCACAGAGATAGGCTGCCGAACCTTCTTAAGGGGTGAAGAGTTGCAGGGCAAGATCACCTCCCCTCGTTATGCCTATGAGTTTGGTCCTACAATTCCCGGCGATGACAGTGGTGCTTTTCATTCCAGTGATTTGTGGTTTTTCTTTGAGACCCTCGCGAAATGCTGGCGCCCCTTCGTCGGTTACCACTATGACCTGTCAAGAAAGATGTGCAACTACTGGTGCAACTTTTTCCGGACCGGAGATCCCAATGGGAATGATACCGAAGGCACACCATTGCCCCGATGGGAGCCATACACCGAAGAGTTACCAGCTGTTATGAATTTCCATGACGAAATCAAATTAAACACACAGCCTGTTGACTTTTATACCGACATTTGTATTGACGGTATTTTGAAACAGGAGTAGCGGTAACAGGTTCTACGCATGACAACAATGGGCAACCGAAACACTCTGGAAAACATTCAGAACGCTAAATAGTATAAAGGTTAGTGATAAAGGAGGTATGGTAATGCTTAGAATAGCTGAGACCGAATCCGGCAGAGTACAGGGGTATCCCGGTACAGATGCGCGGATTACAGTTTTCAAGGGGATACCCTATGCAGCACCAACCAGCGGAAGGAATCGCTGGAGAGCACCCCAGCCCGCCGAGAAGTGGGATGGGATTCGAAAATGTTATGAGTTTGGACCCATAACTATGCAGAAAATCCCGGGAGAGGATCCCAACGCGTTCTACTCTAAAGAGTGGCATGTGGATCCGGACATTCCCATGGGAGAGGACAGCCTGTGTGTCAACATTTGGACTCCTGCCAAATCCCCTGACGAGAAATTGCCTGTCATGATGTGGATCTTCGGGGGAGCCTTTAAGGAAGGGTACGCTCATGAGATGGAGTTTGACGGTGAGCGGATTGCTTCAAGAGGTGTTATTCTAGTCAGCGTAGCGTACCGGGTCAATGTTTTCGGCTTTATGTGCCATCCCGATATCACTGCTGAAGCCCCGGACTCACCTGCAAACTTTGGTCTGCTTGACCAGAGATTCGCCATGGATTGGATTAAGCGCAACATCTCCAATTTTGGCGGCGACCCCAATAACCTGACGATTTTCGGACAATCTGCTGGTGGTGGCAGCGTTTGGTCACATCTCTGTTCACCCAAAGCGCGTGGCGCCTTTACTCGGGCGATCCCTCAATCAGCTGGTGGTGTAAGCTACCGCTACCCTTCCCCCATGCATTCAAGCCGCCTCGATCTAAAGGCAGCTGAGCAGTTGGGAGTAAAGTTTCTTAAGGAGTGGCTCAATTGTGATACCCTTGATGAAGCACGCAAGTTGGATGCCAAGTACATCGAAGAAAGGTTTCTTGAATCAGGACTAGCGATGGGGCCTGTGATTGACGGGGTTTACTTAACAGATGACCCTTCAGAAATCCTAAAACAAGGGAAAATGAGTCAAGTACCTATAATGACCGGCAATACATCTAATGAGTTCATGACTGGTCCATCGTCGGAGGACGAAGCCACTATTACGCAATGGGTAAACCAAAACTTTGGCCCACACGCAGATGAGTATATGGAGATCTGCAGACGAATAGTTGAGAGAGAAGGAGTATCCCTTAGGGAAGCAGTTACTGTTGGATCCTTTGAACTTGGAGTCCAGCTTGCACTCGAGTACCTCAAGGATCAGGACCGTACTCTCTATTACTACATTTTTGGTCCCACTATTCCCGGCGATGATGCAGGCGCCTTCCATTCTTCGGATTTATGGTTCACCTTTGAAACCCTAATGAAGTCATGGCGCCCCTTCCAGGGCAATCACTATGATCTTGCTCGAAAGATATGTAATTATTGGACCAACTTTGCCAAGACCGGCGATCCAAACGGCCCAGATCATGATGGGACTCCTATGCCTTATTGGACCCCATTCACTAAAGAGAGTCCTCAGAACATAGAGTTATTTGATAAAATCTCAATGTCTGAAGGTCCATACAGCGAGAAAAGGGCTTTTCTTATCCGGATAAATAAGGATTAACTGCCTAATATTTTCGATTAAGGAGGTAAAGCTATGCTGAGAATGACAAAGACCGAAAACGGCCTGGTTAAAGGCTTCCCCGGCACCGATGCCCGAATCACAGTATACAAGGGAATTCCCTTCGCTGCCGACACATCTGGCGAAAATCGTTGGCGCCCGCCTCAGCCCGCTCAAGACTGGGAAGGCGTTCGTGAGTGCTACGACTTTGGACCTATTGCAATGCAAAAGATTCCTGGTCTGGACCCCGATGCTTTCTACTCCAAGGAGTGGCATGTAGATCCGGAAGTCCCCATGAGCGAGGACGCTCTTAGAGTCAACATCTGGACTCCAGCTAAAACCGCCGATGAGAAGCTGCCGGTAATGCTTTGGATCCATGGCGGAGGACTACAAGAGGGCTATGCACACGAGATGGAGTTTGACGGTGAGCGCATAGCCTCTAGAGGAGTAATACTAGCTTCCATTGGTTATAGGCTCAATGTGTTTGGACTATTATGTCATCCGGAGATCTCAGCAGAAAACCCGGACGCCCCTGCCAACTTCGCTTTCCAAGATCAAAAAGCGGGCATTGAGTGGGTAAAACGAAATATTGCTAATTTCGGAGGAGACCCGGACAATATAACTATCTTTGGCCAGTCGGCAGGAGCTTTTAGCGTGATGGCACAGTTGTGCTCGCCTCAGACCAAAGGCCTGTTCCAGAAAGCCATCGTAGAGTCTATTGGTGCTATAGGAATTCTTTATCCTAATAGTCGGCCAATGCCTACAATGACTTTGGAAGAGGCAGAACAGCTGGGAGTTGAATTTTTCGAAAGGATCGGGGCCAAGTCCCTCGCTGAGGCCCGCGCTATGGATGCCCAGTACATTGAAGATAAATTCATCGAAGGCGACTATTTCTGGGGTGCTGTTGTAGATGGAAAGTACTTGGTAAAAAGCACAAATGAAACTATTGTGGCAAACGAGGTCCACAATGTGCCCATTATGGTCGGCAACACCACCAACGAGTTTATCCTCGCCCCAGATGAGGGTGAGACACCCGAAGCATTTGTAGAACGGACAATGGGAAAATATGCGGAAGAGTATCTAGATATCTGCAAACGCACCGGGCTCCCACTGGACGAGGCTGTTGCAGTAGGGCAAATGGATCTCGGTAACAAAGTGATGTATGCACTATGTGCTGAGCAAGGTAGAACTCTCTATTCATATCTCTTCGGACCCACCATTCCCGGAGATGATGCAGGCGCATTCCACTCCGCTGACCTCTGGTTCCAGTTTGAAACACTTATGAAATGTTGGCGTCCATTTGATGGACATCACTACGACCTCGCCCGTATGATCTGTAACTATTGGACAAACTTCGCTAAGAACGGTGATCCCAACGGATTGGACAATAACGGAACACCGATGCCAGAGTGGAGGCCGTACACCACAGAGGATCCGCACTCCATCGAATTTTTTGACACCATCCAGATGGAGGAAGGAGACGTGAGTGAAAAGGATGCCTTCCTAGTGAAAATCAATTTGGACGAGTTGCGGAAATAATTGGGAGATTATTAAAGCAATTCCTCCAGTATAATTACTAACTTCTTTTTGATGTGTGCCTCGCTTCTAAGTGATATGCTCCCTTTAAACTTTCCAGGTGCTTTTTCATATTTCCTCCATCAAGTTATCTTCTTCCATTACCTCTTTCAAAGGGAGCATATCGAAGATGAGGCTACGTCAGAAGTTCAATAATTTGTTGTTAAAGATACATACTGTGACCCCTTATTATGTAAGCAGATCGCATATTCTTCTTTTCAAAAATCTGGCTATCCAAGCCAGATTTCTTTCTGTCATAAACACACCGGTCTGTTAGTTTTAGGTGTTCTCCTTGACAACATATTCAAACGAATCTATAATCTGTAATGTATCTGAGCATCATAATCGGGCTCATAATTTAACATATCCGGTGGATATGCAGACTACTTAGGAGATGATTTTTTGTCAGACATCGATAACTGCACACACGACTGCTCCACTTGTGGCGTGGATTGTCCATCCCGTGAAGCGTCCGGGAATAATCCTGCAGACTTCCTGGAGGAGCCCCATCAATTCAGCTCTATAAAAAAGGTAATAGGCGTTATCAGCGGTAAGGGCGGCGTAGGTAAGTCAATGGTCTCTGCTCTGCTTGCTGTTCTTCTTAACCGAATGGGCTACAAAACCGCTGTTCTGGATGCGGATATAACAGGACCTTCTATCCCAAAAATGTTTGGCCTGCACGGTAAAGCTGGTGCTACAGATTCCGCACTGCTTCCTGTAAGCACAAAAATGGGTATAGATATTATGTCAGTAAACCTTCTGTTAGAGGATGAGACATCACCTGTCATTTGGCGCGGACCTGTCATCGCCGGAGTTGTAAAGCAATTTTGGACAGATGTCATTTGGGAGGATGTGGACTTCATGTTTGTTGATATGCCTCCCGGAACTGGCGACGTACCACTGACCATATTCCAGTCACTGCCCGTTGATGGCATTGTTGTTGTGACCTCACCACAAGAGCTTGTCTCAATGATCGTTACGAAAGCTGTTGCTATGGCAAAAATGATGGACATCCCTATACTGGGTATTGTTGAAAACATGAGCTATGCGACCTGTCCTGACTGCGGCAAGAGAATCAACATCTTTGGAGAGAGCAAGCTTGAAGATACTGCGACAAAGCACGGGCTTGAGGTTTTGGCTCAGATTCCGATAAACCCAACACTTTCAGAGGCCAGCGACCAGGGACTAATCGAGCTCTTTGACGGGGACTGGCTAGATATAGCAGCTGCTAAGATTGAGAGCATGTTAGATAAGTAGAATAAAATTAATTCAAACCGAAGGGAGTATTTCCTATGGCAAAGGAAAAGAAATTCGTTGAAGAGATCATCTCGATGGAGACCGACTTTGGGCAATGGTATACCGATGTTGTGAAGAAGGCCGAGCTTGTTGACTATTCCTCGGTGAAGGGTCTGGTGGTTCTTCGACCTTATGCCTATGCCATCTGGGAAAACATCCAAAGCAAGCTGGACTCAATGTTTAAGGAGACAGGACACGAGAACGTATATATGCCACTGTTGATTCCCGAGAGTCTGCTTCAAAAGGAGAAGGACCACATTGAAGGCTTTGCACCTGAAGTGGCGTGGGTAACGCACGGCGGATCTGAAAAGCTTCAGGAGCGCCTATGCATAAGACCGACATCCGAAGTATTGTTCTGTGAACACTATGCTAATATTATCCACTCATATCGTGATCTACCTAAGCTCTATAACCAGTGGTGTTCGGTTCTCCGCTGGGAGAAATCAACGCGTCCGTTCCTGCGGCACCGTGAGTTCCTCTGGCAGGAAGGTCACACCCTTCATGAGACTTCGGAAGAGGCCCTCGAAGAGACAATGCGTATGCTTAACATTTACGCCGAGCTCTGTGAGGACTTCCTCGCAATGCCTGTTATCAAAGGCGTAAAAACTGAAAAAGAGAAGTTTGCTGGAGCAGAGTCCACATACACGATTGAGTGCATGATGCATGATGCCAGGGCTCTCCAAGCTGGGACCTCGCACTATTTTGGAAATGGATTTGCAGAGGCCTTCGGCATCCAGTTTACTGGTCGGGACAACACTCTTCAGGTCCCCTATCAGACATCCTGGGGCGTATCTACTCGTATTATTGGCGGAATTATCATGACACACGGGGATGACTCTGGGCTAATGCTTCCCCCGAAAGTTGCCCCAGTTCAGGTAGTTGTTATTCCAATCGCAGCACACAAGCCTGGTGTCGTAGAGAAGGCCACAGAGCTGCTTAAAACGCTAGAGAGCGCAGGAATTCGTGCAAAAGCTGACTTCTCGGATCAATCACCTGGCTGGAAGTTCAGTGAGTACGAAATGAAGGGCATCCCTCTCCGTATAGAAATCGGACCTCGTGATATTGAGAATGGACAGTGCGTTGCTGTCCGTCGCGATAATCGCTCAAAGGAACAGGTACCTTTTGAAAACCTCGTTTCGCGTGTAAATGAAATTCTGAGAGAGACGCAACAGGGTATGTTCGACAGAGCAAAGGAAAACCTCATTAATAACACCTATACCGCTCATACTCTTGAAGAGGCAGCTGAGATCGTCAGTGATAAGATCGGTTTTGTGAAAATGATGTGGTGCGGTGATGAGGCATGTGAGGATCGCGTCAAGGAAGTGGCCAGCATGACTTCGAGATGTATTCCTTTTGAACAGGAGCACATCGATGACAATTGTGCTATTTGCGGAAAGCCTGCTGAATGCATGGTTTATTGGGGATTTGCATACTAACTACTACTCAAAGATTTATCTTTATGATAGTTTATATTCTCAGATAAAAAGAAACCTGGGGAAAGTCTCTTCACACGTAGAGACCGACCCCAGGTTCATTGTTTTTGCATAAGCTGATAAGAGCTATTTTCCTGTACGTATTGCGTCTTTAACAGCAGGTACCCCTGCTCTCTGCATGGCTTTCGTAACTGAATAGAGTGTAAGTCCGTAAACTGGTATTGTAATAAACCGTGTCAGGAGTTTTGGCACTATTATTGTACTCCAGGCCTCTCCATATAGCATTGCGAGATTGATTGGCATTATTCCAAGCTCTACAACAACGGTAACAACTGCTACGGCCAATACACATCGCTTAGCTGTTAGTGGCCTCTTATGTAAAAATAGTCCGTAAATTAGACCTCTTGCAGCGCATGCCAGCGAAATAAGCGGCATAAACGCCATGCCGCTGGAGTTTATGATCATTCCGACCACATCGCCCATGACTGTGATCAGCATTGCCCAAAAGGGCCCAAATACTAAACCAGCCAAGGCATTCGGTACAAACTGCAGACTTATGCGGTCAACATTTCCAGGTGTATAGAAATACAGAAACCGGGTACAAACAACATCCAGAGCAATAATAAGTCCTCCGGTTGCGAGCATGCGCACATTCTTTTTCATACTGCACCCCTTAAGCAATTCTTTCTGTGATAACCCAACCCATGGTAATCCAACTTATCAAAAAACTTCTAATGATATGGGACGCATGAGCTATACTTTGTTAATTCATGCATCCCATTATCTTTATACGAATATATTACTTTGCGTACTCAATGGCACGTGTCTCGCGAATGACATGCACCTTAATCTGGCCGGGATATTCAAGCTCGTCCTCAATCTTCTTGGAGAGTTTACGAGCAAGCACAATCATCTCATCGTCCGATATCTCATCAGGCTTAGCCATAATGCGAATCTCTCTACCTGCCTGGACTGCATACGAATTTTGAACTCCGGGATAGGTGTTTGCTATCTCTTCAAGCTTTTCAAGACGCTTGATATAAGTTTCAATGTTTTCCCTTCTGGCACCGGGTCTTGCTGCAGAAACTGCATCAGCTGCCTGTACCAGACAAGCAACAATGGATTGTGGTTCTACATCTCCATGATGGGCATGAATAGCATGAATAACTGCCTGGTTTTCTTTATACTTTTTGGCAAGTTCTATTCCAATCTGGACGTGTGAGCCCTCCATCTCATGGTCTACCGCTTTACCGAGGTCATGGAGCAACCCTGCACGTTTGGCAAGTGTTATATCCGCACCTATCTCAGCAGCAAGCAGACCGGCAATATGACTTACCTCAATTGAGTGCTGGAGACCATTCTGTCCGTAGCTTGTGCGGAAATGCAGACGACCAAGAAGTTTTATTACTTCGGGATGCAGATTATGGATATTGGTTTCAAACGCAGCGCGTTCTCCCTCTCTCTTAATTGTCTGCTCCACTTCTTTTGTCGCTTTACCCACCATTTCCTCGATCCGGGCTGGGTGGATACGCCCGTCAACGATAAGCTTTTCAAGAGCGATACGCGCAACTTCCCTACGAACAGGATCAAAGGCGGAAAGCGTGATCGCTTCAGGGGTATCATCAATGATGAGATCTACTCCAGTCAAAGTCTCGAATGTGCGAATGTTTCGTCCTTCTCGCCCAATTATTCTACCCTTCATATCGTCAGAAGGTATGGGTACGACCGAAACAGCGGTCTCGGTAACATGGTCCGCTGCACATTTTTGAATTGCAAGAGATATGATATTCCTTGCCATATCTTCCGCTTCATCCTTAAACTTTGCCTCAAGCTCTCTGAGCTTTCCTGCCTGCTCGTGGACTACTTCGGTCTCGAGTTGGCTGAGGAGATAGTTCTTAGCCTCGTCGGTCGTGAGCCGTGAAATGTTTTCGAGTAGCTCTATTTGCTTACTCTTTAGCTCCTCAAGTTCCTTCTCAATCTCATCATTTTTCTGAATCTTTGTGTTTAGTATATCCTCTTTCTTTTCAAGCTGATCGGTCTTCCTGTCCAGATTCTCTTCCTTCTGAGCAAGACGGCGCTCCTGTTTCTGTAGATCTTGCCTTCTTGATTTTTCCTCTCGCTCATACTCAAGCCTTGCTTTGTGAATCTCTTCTTTGACTTCAAGGAGCGATTCCCGCTTCTTGTTTTCAGCATTCTTTATGGATTCATTTATTATCCTCTTAGCTTCTTCCTCAGCACTTCCAATTTCCTTCTCTGCCACATTCCGGCGGAATGCAATTCCCGCAATAAAGCATAAAATACCTGTGATAATTGCAGCGGCGACAGGAATAATTATATCTAGCGCACTGATGGCGGCGGCAAGGACTAGGTTGTTATTAATCATTGTGTCCTATAGAGCACCTCCGTATTAATATTCATTAACACCGCAAACACAAACTGGAAGGTGTTCCCGCTAATATTTGCGATAGACAATTATCGTTTAGACGGCGCTCGCGTACGCCGTATAAAAAACAAAAAAATGTCCTTCTTTCATTCTAATTGTAACCGACTGTACTGTCAAGCAATTTGCAGGCTTATACACTTATAATTTCATTAAATGAAAAAAATACCGAACAATATAGCCGTATATTTCCTTGGTAGTCATACCAAACTATTTATACCCAGAACAGGAGGTAGACTATGCTGGACAGTAGAATAAAGCATTTTTTTAATGATAGAAAAGTAAGGTTGACTTTGGCTCTTGTCTTAATCCTGGCAGTAAATATTGCAGTGATTATCTTTGCTCAAAACGCTTCAGCAGCTATCTACAGACAGGGCTCACGGGGAGAGGCGGTCCGCGACATTCAAAAGGTTTTACAGAGGACTGGTCACTACAAAGGCTCGATTGACGGTATCTACGGATCGCAGACAACTGCTGCTGTGAAGGCATTCCAGCGAAGTGTGGGTATATCTGTTGACGGTATATGTGGCCCTGTTACACTCAAATATTTGGGCCTGCAGCACCACTCTGGAGGTGGTGGCTCTAGTGCATCATATAATAATAACTATTACCTTTTGGCACGCATCATATCTGCAGAGGCAAGAGGAGAACCGTACAAAGGTCAGGTAGCTGTGGGTGCTGTAATCATGAACCGTATTAGACACCCTTCCTTCCCTAACACATTGTCGGGTGTAATATATCAACCTGGCGCTTTCACTGCTATTGTCGATGGCCAATTTAATGAACCTGTCGCAGAGTCTGCATACAGAGCTGCTACTGATGCCTTAAACGGCTGGGATCCCACAGGCGGTTGTATCTATTACTTTAATCCTTCAACAGCAACTAGCAAGTGGATTTGGTCCAGACCTCAGGTAATGAGATTAGGAAAGCATATTTTCTGCAAATAGATAAATTTCATATCCGTCCTTGCCATTCGCAATGGGCGGTTTTTTTTGCTCTCACACATCTTTACCATTACGGAATAATATACATCAACTATACACAATGGTCCGAATAATTAACCAATATCTCTAAAGATTCCAAATTATTATTCTTGTACTTGCATAATTATACATAGTGTGCTATATTCTAAACTATCGATTCTGGTTTTCGGCAGACCGCGTGCCGGTAATACAGCGGTGGGACTCATTAATACTATACGTCCCTGGAGGTTACTATGGAAAAAATTAAGAAAGCAGTGCTTGCATATTCGGGCGGGTTGGACACATCCATCATTATTCCTTGGCTTAAGGAGAATTACGGCTGTGAGGTGATAGCTGTTTCCGGAGATGTCGGCCAGGGAACAGAACTTGACGGTCTCGAGGAGAAGGCTCTAAAGACTGGTGCGTCCAAGCTATATATTGAGGACCTCAGAGAAGAGTTTGTCTACGATTACATTTTCCCGACACTTAAGGCGGGAGCAAAGTATGAAGGTGAATACCTTTTGGGGACTTCGTTTGCTAGACCGATCATCGCAAAGCGTATAGTTGAGATAGCAAAGCAAGAGGGCGCAGAAGCAATTGTTCACGGTTGCACAGGCAAAGGTAATGATCAGGTACGTTTTGAGCTAACAATCAAGGCATTTGCCCCGGAAATGAAAGTGATTGCGCCTTGGCGTGAATGGGATATCAAGAGTCGCGATGATGCAATGGACTACGCTGAAGAACATAATATCCCTCTCAAAATAACGAGGGAGACGAACTATTCAAAGGATAAGAACTTATGGCACTTGAGTCACGAGGGCCTTGATCTGGAATCTCCGGAAAATGAGCCGATGTACGGAAAAATACTTGAAATGGGCGTCTCTCCAGAGCTTGCACCTGATAAAGCGACATATGTGACAATAGAGTTCGATAAGGGTATACCGGTGGCGGTAGACGGAGAGCATACCGATGGGGTAACACTTATTGAGAAGCTCAATAAGCTTGGCGGCGAGAATGGCATTGGGATTGCTGACATTGTTGAGAACCGCCTTGTTGGAATGAAAAGCCGTGGTGTGTATGAAACACCGGGAGGAACCATACTCTACAAAGCACACGAACTTCTGGAATCTCTTACCCTTGATAAGGAAACAATGCATCTTAAAAAGCTACTCTCTTATAAATTCGCAGACCTAGTCTACAATGGGCAGTGGTTTACACCCGTACGAGAAGCACTATCAGCTTTTGTTGACAACACGCAGAAGTATGTATCAGGCAAAGTTAAGCTGAAGCTCTACAAAGGTAACATCATTCCTGCAGGCATGTGGTCCCCCTACTCTCTCTATTCTGAGGAGGTTGCATCCTTCGGAGAGAGTGACTACAACCAGAGAGATGCCGAAGGTTTCATCAATCTTTTTGGCTTACCTGTCAAAATGAACGCACTTCTCAGAGGAGAAATAACTGAAATGAGTGATTACAAATGAAGCTCTGGAGTGGCAGTTTCTCTGTAGAGACCAACAAACAAGCAAATGACTTTCAGTCATCCATTCATTTTGACTCTCGGATGTACCGTGAAGATATTGAGGGGTCAAAAGCACACGCAGCGATGCTTGCATCAGCGGACATCATCTCCAACTCAGCAGCTGACGAGATAATATCGGAGCTGGACAGAATTTTGGCCGATATTGAGAGCGGTAAAGTTACTTTCACCTCAGATAATGAGGATATCCATATGAATATCGAGAGCCTACTTACCGAAAGGATTGGGCAGAATGGCAAGAGGCTACATACTGCTAGAAGCCGAAATGATCAGGTAGCTGTGGACCTGAGAATGTATATCAAGCGTGAAATCTCAGAAATATGTGGTGGTTTGAAGAGCCTAATAGAAGCTATAACAGATACTGCTTCCAATCATCTAGAAACCATCATGCCAGGATACACACATCTGCAGAGAGCTCAGCCGATAACCTTCGCGCACCATATCATGGCTTATGCAGAGATGTTCTTTCGTGACTACGAGCGCCTTGCTGATTGCTATACCCGCACCGACGTATCACCACTAGGTAGCTGCGCTTTGGCTACAACTACATACCAAATAGATAGAAATATGACCGCCTCCTCTCTGGGTTTTTCAACAATCTCCCGAAACAGTCTTGACGCTGTGTCCGACAGGGATTTTGTTATTGAACTCGCATCCGCGCTGTCAATCATTATGATGCACCTGAGCCGTATATGCGAGGAAATAATTCTTTGGAGTAGCCACGAGTTCAGTTTCATATCCTTGGATGAATCATTTTCTACCGGCTCCTCAATAATGCCCCAGAAAAAGAACCCCGATGTTGCTGAGCTGATCCGGGGAAAGGCGGGTAGAGTCTATGGCAATCTTATGGGAATCCTGACAGTGATGAAGTCTCTGCCCCTTGCTTATAATAAAGATATGCAGGAGGATAAGGAGTGCATCTTCGATTCAATTGACACTGTAAAGCAGTGCCTTAGCGTGTTTGTCCCAATGTTCTTAGGCATTGTTGTTAACAAGAGTAAGATGTACAACGCAGCAGCGGAGGGGTTTCTTAATGCTACAGATTGTGCTGACTACCTAACACGTAAAGGCGCCCCCTTCCGCGACGCCTATACTGTAACGGGCTCAATCATAAAGTATTGCACTGAAAAGGGTCTAAAAATCGAAGATCTTGACATATCTGAGCTAAAATCATTTTCGCCGCTATTTGATGAAGACATATACGCATCTCTAGATTTGCTAGACTGTGTAAAGCAAAGAAATGCACCCGGTGGACCTGCCCCTGAATGCGTTTTGAGTCATATTGAATGGATGAAGAAGCAACTTGACCAGATAGAAAACTGATAACATTGTGGAGGCCAGAACATCTAATTGTAGCCTCTAATGGCAACCTCAAGCACCGATATGTCCAAATAATGTCATAACGTTGTTTCCTCAGTACTTTAAATTGATTTTACAACTGACCTATAGTATAATATTGTGTTGTAGTACGTATAACATGGAGGTACTCTGAGATGAAACGACTTATTTCCCCGGTAATTATTTTCATGCTTCTTATTTCCATCTTAGCCGGGTGCGGCTCCAAGGTTTCTGCTGTTAAGATTGACCTTGACAAGAGCAATTATACTGTTTTCGAGGATAAAACCCCTAATATCACCCCCATCACACCGGAATCTGACATGTTTGAGTCATACCGCAAAGCAGTTGATAAGGCAATTGAGGCCGTTCCTGCCCGCTGCTATACATTCGATTTTTCTTCCGCGGGATTTCTCACAGAAGATGAATTACGTAACTATTTGATTCCTGTACTTCGTGAGCAATATGGAGAGGATCGGATAGTTGAGAAATCCGAACTGGAAGCTGTCGGCGCTTGGACAAAGCCTACCGAAAACGGTTTTGAGACCGATATAAAGGAGATTTGGATCAGTTCCTACGAAAATGTAGACGGGGATATTGAGTTTGTTATAGACATACTACGAAACAATTTCACATTGAGAAGCCTGAGTTATATAGAAGACGGGAGCGAGCTGGTCGAAAAAGTCAACACTGTTGCGCCAAACTATGACGGCAAAGAGCCTGCTGATTTGAACCCACTCATTCCTGAAGTAACCGATAAGGCAGAGACTCTCTATTTTGGAGGCAGACTGCATAAAACCGGTATATTTGAGGTTCCAGTCCTTGATCATATCGACTTCCTTTTCAAGATAGAGGGAAAACCTGTGGAAGGCTCCGGACTTCCCGGTGGATTTGCAGGCGGGTTTGAAGGTGTAGTAACAATAGATGGACAATCCTTCCCCCTTACCCTCGACAGTGGAGGCCTCGTAATACCGGTTGGACTTGTCTCTGACCCCTCCATGTATTACATTGCATTTTCTAACGTAGGAATTAGCAATCCGCAGGATAAAAATATCTATAGAAATGTATTTTTCATTAAGAAGGACCTTAGCGGTATTGTTGGACTCTACTCTCTAAATAAACATGTTACTTACTGTGATTTCTTTGAAGTTACCCGAATCTCTTCAGATACATTCACTAATAGAGCCAACGCAAACAACGAGAAGCTAACTGCTCTGTACTCTGATGTAATAAAAACAACTTATGGCAACCGCAAAGAGTACAACAACACACTTGCTGTTCTGTACAACATGTTCATTGGTGTTGAGCAAAACTATCTTGTCAAGAACCTTACAAGTGGTATCTCAACAGTCTCTAAAGATATTAGAGACTATGCTGATGCAATCAAAGACGATACTGTGTCAAGGTTGGGAGAAAACGGATACTACTTCTTCCCCGATGGACGTAGTATGGTCGTTCGCCTCTATACTTATGACGGAGCCTATGCGGTTGCAGCAATAGACTTCTCGTCAAAACAGGACGACGGTTACGGAGCTCTATACGAAGCGACCTATGCCAATGGCAAGTGGACTTTGAACACCCTACTCAACTCTCGTATCCGATAAAAAGCAAATTGATAGCCTGTTGTATGGTTTTCATCATACAACAGGCTTTTTGTTTTATCGAAGTATTACTACTTCCCTACACAAAAGTTTTCAAATATTCGATCTATTATGTCCATCGGAGTATTTCTGCCAAGTATTTCTCCAATTCGCTCCATTGCCTGCTCAACATCGTAGAGTATCATATCGGGAGGAAATCCGCCATTGATGCTGTTTATAGCACCCCTTAATATCAACTCAGCGGTTCTGCAAGCACCTTCTTGACGAGCATTTGTTATAAATGTTCCGTCGGGCTTGATATCTCCCATAGAATAGAGCTCATTTATCACATGCTCAAGTTGATCTATACCTGATCCAGTCTTCGCCGAAATCTCAACTATGCCCTTGAAGTTTCCAGTCCACTGCTGTAGTTCTTCATTGATCGTTGGATCCTGCTCCATATCACTCTTATTTATTATGAGCAGAGCCTTCTTGTCCTTAGCAAAGTCTAAGACCGTCCGGTCTTCATCGGTTAGTGGCTGAGAGCCATCTATTACTACAATGGCAAGTGCTGCCTGCTTTACGGCGTCTCTCGCTTTTTCTACACCAATGTCCTCAATAGGGTCTTCAGTCTCCCTTATTCCGGCTGTATCTCGCAACTTTAGAGTTACGGTTCCCACTTTGGCATACGCCTCAACTACATCACGTGTGGTCCCCGCTACGGGAGTTACAATAGCTCTCTGCTTTCCGAGCATCGTGTTGAACAGAGACGATTTCCCTACATTAGGTCTACCGATTATTACACAGTCGATACCTTCTTTAAGAACCTTACCCGTCTCATAACCTTTGGTTAGCTTCTTAAGTCGAAAAGCAGCATCTTCCATTACGCTATGAGCGGTTTCTACCGAGAAGGTCTCGATATCCTCCTCGGGATAATCAACAACCGCCTGAAAGTGGGCTAACAGATCGGTCAGCATATCATATATCTCTTCGAGCTTCTTGCTGAGAGCCCCCTGTAATTGGGCATTAGCATTAACAGCCGCCTCTTCAGTTACTGCTTCTATCAGGTCCCCTACTGCTTCCGCCTGTCCAAGGTCAAGCCTGTCATTAAGGAAAGCTCTCTTTGTGAATTCACCCGGTTCAGCAGCTCGGGCACCGTAATAATACAGCGCAGAAAGGGCCGCATTAATGACAGCGAGAGAGCCGTGACAGTGTAGTTCCATTATGTCCTCACCGGTGTAGCTGTTTGGGCCTTTGAACCATACTGCTAGTATGCTGTCTATAGGATCTCCATCTCTGTTCAGGAGTGTCCCATTTTTCATCATTCGTGGAATCCAACGGCTTTTTCCCTTTGGTATGAATACACGATTTGTTAAATCAAGGGCCTTGTCGCCCGATATTCTTATGACCGCGATACCGCTTTTTGCCGGTGCAGTGGAGAGTGCGGCAATTGTATCCGCCATCATCTGTTCACGCCTTCCTAGGTGGCCTTGCGAATAATCTCACAGCCGTTCATATACTTGCGAAGTACTTCAGGAATAACAACCGATCCGTCTTCGAGTTGATTCTGCTCGGCAATAGCCGGCAGCACACGGGATGTGGCTAGACCGGAAGCATTTAGTGTGTGAACAAACTCGATTTTTCCGTTATCCTGTCTTCTGTAACGCATCTGACCTCTGCGAGCCTGATAATCTCTAGCATTTGAAGCTGACGAGACTTCCTTGAATCCACCCATGGAGGGAATATATATCTCAATATCATATGTTCTTGCCATCGATGCACTGCAGTCCTCCGCAGCGAGTTTTACCGTACGGAAATACAATCCCAGTCCCTCAACAAGCTTTTCAGCTTTTCTAACTAATTCTGCAAAGGCTTCATCCGAACCCTCGGGTGTTGTGTACTGGACCATCTCGACCTTATTGAACTGGTGTCCGCGAATCATTCCGCGCTCATCTGCCCTATAGCTACCCGCTTCACGTCTATAACATGGTGTAAAAGCTATATATTTCTTTGGTAGATCCTTCTCGTCGAGAATTTCATCTCTATGCATGCTTACAAGAGCAGTCTCGGCTGTAGGAAGTAAGAAGCGTTTTCGACCTGGCTCATCCTCTTGGACCCAAAACACATCGTCCTCAAACTTCGGAAACTGACCAGCCGTGAGTCCCGAATCATAGTTAAGCATGTGAGGGACAAACAAAAGCTCATAACCGTCAGCGATGTGTGTATCGATAAAATAGTTAATAAGTGCCCATTCTAGTCTTGCACCCAGCCCGCGATAGACCCAGAATCCACTACCTGCGAGCTTTGCGCCCCTTGGGTAGTCAATAATTCCCAGGTCGGTACAGATGTCTACATGGTTTTTGGCCTCAAAATCAAATTCCGGTTTTGTGCCTGTAGCACTTATCTGCTCATTGTTTTCTTTTCCACCAGGCCTCAAATCGGCATCGGGAAGGTTGGGCAGATCAAGCATCAAATCTCTAAGTTCAGACTCGACATCCCTTAAAAGTTGATCATTTTCCTTTATAGTATCCGAAATGCCCTTCATACGTACCAATAGATCGGATATGTCTTTCTTCTCTTTCTTAAGGATTGGAATCTGCTTACTGACGTTGTTTTGCTCAGCTTTTAGCGATTCTGTAGCCTGTATCATTGAACGCCTTTTTGCATCCAACTCAAGAATCCTGTTTATTTCGTTTTCTGCGTCTCTCCCCTTATATTTTAGGAGTCGGACTATCTCTTCAGGGTTGTCCTTTATTCTTTTTATATCAAGCATTGTTTACAGCTCCTTTTTCGTGTGTAAATATTAATTAATGCTGTATCTATAATATAACTTGTAGATCACTAGATTCCAGATACATATGGCTTAAATCAATCTAGGAATTTCCCAGAGAGGAAAGCATTTCTACTAATTGATTTAAATCATCATTGCCGTAATATTCTATCTCTATGCGACCCTTCTTCTTACCATCAATTATTTTCACTTTTCTTCCAATATTATCTCCAAGCTCTTGCTGCAGGACTTTAATATAGTCAACAGTCACAGTGTTTGGAGCATCCTTTTCAACTTGAACGTCCTGTTCTTCTAGTTTCTGAATCTTTTTTACAAGCGCTTCAGTCTGCCTAACTGATAACTGTTGGGATATGATACGCTCGGCTAAGAGTTTCTGCATTTTCTCGGGCAGAGTTAACAGCGTTCGAGCATGTCCCCCCGACAGATCGCCATTTCGCAGCATCTCCAAAACCGATGACTCAAGGGATAGGAGGCGCACAGCATTTGCAACTGCAGAGCGTGACCTTCCAACCCTTTGCGCTACCTCCTCCTGCTTGAGACCGTAAGTTGACATAAGTACACGATATCCCTCTGCCTCTTCAACCGGATTGAGGTCCTCTCGTTGGAGATTCTCCACCATGGCAAGCTCTGTGGCCTTAAGATCATCTGCCTCAATAATAATCGCTGGAATCTCTTTGAGTCCTGCTTTTCTCGCAGCTCTCCATCTCCGTTCTCCCGCAATTATCTGGTATGAACCACTGTCTATCCGGCGAACGGTTATCGGCTGTAGGACACCGTGTGTTTCAATGCTATCTGCTAGTTCATCTATCTTTTCTTCAGTAAAGCTGCTCCGTGGTTGTGATGCATTAGGCTCCACATCTATGATCCTAAGGAGGTGTATATGCAGTTTATCTTCCGAATCGGCTTTATCGGCTCCCAAGTCTTCTTGAACGACTGCTTCTAATGCCTCCTCGCCCAATAGACTACCAAGACCTTTACCAAGACCTCTTCCAAGACCTTTTGATGTCTTTTTACCCATGATATCCCTCCTGCATATGTTGAACTCCTTATTGCTCTATAAATTCCTCTGCTAGCCTCAAATAACCTTCAGCACCTCGAGATGCTCTGTCGTAAGCAAGTATAGGTAGACCATGACTGGGTGCTTCACTTAGGCGCACATTACGCGGTATTACAACCGAATATATCTTTCCAGGAAAGTGTCTCTTCACTTCCTCGGCCACCTGGAGTGATAAGTTGGTACGTGAATCGTACATAGTGAGCAATATTCCGTCGATCTCCAGTGCTCTATTAAGGCCCTTTTTTACAACTCTTATTGTATATATGAGGTCACTAAGTCCCTCCAGTGCGTAGTATTCACACTGGACAGGGATAAGAACCGAATCTGCTGCACACAGTGCATTCAATGTTAGAAGCCCTAAAGAAGGAGGGCAATCAATAAATATATAGTCGAATTTATCGCGTAGGCCTTCAATAGCATTTTTTAACCTAAACTCGCGTTTTTCAATTCCTACTAGTTCAATTTCTGCCCCTGAAAGAACCTTATTTGCGGGGAGAACATCACCGTAATCTGTTCGCACTATAATTGATTCAGCATCCACTTCCCCCAAAATAAGGTCATATGTAGTATTCTCTCTATTCTTATCCAATCCCATACCGGAAGTTGCATTGCCCTGCGGATCCATGTCGCAAAGAAGCACCTTTTTACCTTTATCATGGACAGATGCAGTGAGATTTACACATGTTGTGGTTTTGCCTACACCGCCCTTTTGATTGACAATTGCAATTATTCGACCCATTCACTGCACCTCAATTTATCTTTTCTGTCATTATACTTCAACCAATACAACTTTTCAACCTTGCAATTTCCTAGACTTCTTCATACTTGTACAAAAACCTGTCACGAGTTTACTTCTTACATGTATTCGGCTCTTTTCAAGCACTTATTCTTAATATTCTATTTGTTTATTCTATTGTTAAAATCCTACACCAGATCTTTCTTAGAATTTTATTAACTTAAATCAAAGGCGTTAACCGCTAAAGATGTTTCACGTGAAACATCTTTAGCGAATACTATTATTAGATCGAGTCAAGCCCTAGTATATGATTGCTTTATTTCTCTCTTCCTGACTTCACTTCTATCATTCTACCTGGAATACCCTGAAATTTCAAATGCACTGAGATTGAACGTGTAAGAAGTGGTGTAATGTGTAAGTTTTGCATAGTAATTTATGACCTACTAAAAAAGACCGCAATAATACGGCCGCAAATTACCTGTGTACCCTTCTAGGATAAATATCAAATAGCAGAGCTGTTTTTTCAATATTGGAACTAGCATAATTGGCATTACATTGAGATTATCACAAACTGTTTCACAAAACTCCTTAATGATCGTCTGCAACAACTCTCAGTAACGCTCCCTACTATTAGATTGTAGTATTTATATCCATTAAGTCAAGCAAATCGAGTTAAGATTATTTAACTTATTTCTTATTATGAGAGGGAGTTTTTGAAAAGATAATCAAGAACTTCGATAATTTAGCCTTTACAGCAATATGCAATGTTAGCACTAGCATCAATCTTATAGCTGATTTGTAATTAATACTCTATGTACCTTAACATACACACTGGCCATAAAATAGAGTAATGTTTCACGTGAAACATTACTCTATTAGTACAAACTTGTGGTGAAGAACAAAAAGAGCCCGCCATCTGCTCTCGCAAGTGGCGGACAAATTGCACAGGCCATACTCCCCGTAAATAGCAAATGAAATGTTAGCTCGCCTTTTTAGGAATTCTTATCGTAAGTGTGATGCTACGCTCATCCTCTTCCTTCCCGTAGTTTGCATCGAGCCCGGATTCTCGCATCACATTGATTGCATGCTTGATCGTGTTTTCAAATATTCTAAAATCCTTGATTATAAAAGAGAAGGAACGATTTAACTTCTTTGCTGCCTTTGAACCGGAACTATTCAACATTCGTTCGATAAGTTCTTCTGTATCAGCAACATTTAGATCATTCTCAACTATTTGCTCAATAGTATCTAACCTATCCTGTTCATTATCAAGCCTAAGCAGTGCCCGTGCGTGTCTTTCAGTAAGGCCATGTTTTCTCAGTTTGTCGAGCACCTCTCGAGGATGTTTTAGTATCCTCAGCTTATTAGCAACCGCGGACTGCGATTTTCCTATCTTTTTGGCTGCTTCTTCCTGCGATAGTCCATACGCTAATATTAGCCGAGCAATACCTTCCGCTTCCTCGATAAAGTCTAGATCCTTTCGCTGTAGATTCTCAATAAGTGATAGTATAGAAGACTCCTCATTATTCACTCCAAGAATTACACATGGAACTGTCTTTAGACCTATCATCTTTGCTGCACGCAATCTACGTTCACCGCTGATTAACTCATAATACTCGTTTTTCTTTCTTACGCTTAATGGTTGGAGGATTCCATACATAGATATGCTGTCGGCAAGCTCACTAAGGCTGTCCCTGTCAAAGAGCTTTCGCGGTTGGCTGGGATTTGGGCGCAGTTTGTCTATCGATATGTACTGGATCCTGTTGCTTTCATATAGATTATGTTCATTAACAATCTGCATGAAACCCTCCCCCGTACCAACTTGCCTAAATACATTATATCTGAATTATTTATCGTGTAAAGTTAAACTTATCGCAATTTTCGATAGGTTTTTACAACATATTTGGTGTTTTAGGTGCTACTGTAGTGATTTTATATCGAAAATCGGAGGGAAATGCCGAAAACTGTAGAGAGAATCTATCTAGCTACGCGCAATGTGTGGCGCACATAAATACTCCAATCTCAATCGGAAATGAGATTGGAGTTGACTCAACTTATGTCATTATTTGGTTATAGTGGGTTTTGCTTTATCTTTGCGAAGCGGCGGGGATATCCTTTGGGCGTCTGTTTCACCTTTTCAGCTCTGACTATCTGTAGTTGAATATCGCGTTGGGGCAAGGTGTATTTATACGACTCGATGTTCCTCCCCCCCATTATTTTTATGGCTCTCTTCGCCGCCTGGATTTCTTCGTCGATATCCATCGATTTCATTGCACAGAACAGGCCGCCCACCTTTATAAACGGTAAACATAGCTCAGATAACATATTTAACCCGGCCACAGCCCGGCTAGTTGCGTAATCATACTGCTCTCTGTATTCTTCTGTCAACGACAATTCCTCGGCACGTGCCTTAATAACAGTTACTTCTTTTAATCCCAGTGCATCCTTGACTTGTCTCAAGAAGTCCATCCTCTTGCCATTTGAGTCGATAAGAGTCAGTATTATATCCGGTCTCATTATTTTAATGGGGATACCTGGAAATCCAGCTCCTGTTCCAATGTCAATTAAAGAAGAATCCTCTTTTAGGCCCATTCGAACAAGTGACAGGGAGTCCATAAAGTGGCGCACTGTGATCTCCTCAGGCTCGGCATTACCAACAAGATTCATTCTACGGTTATACTCTGCAAGGAGACGTCCATATTCTTCGAATTGACAGAGTTCAACATCTGACGGTGTCATATCCCATTCCTGCATTAGTTCTAAGAGCAAACTCTTCAAATTATACAGTCCCCTTCCCTACCTGTTCCTATCTAGCCAAATAATCAGGGCCACCATGTCGGCTGGAGATACACCCGGGATTCTAGAAGCCTGTCCTATAGACCTGGGTTTCACATCATTTAGCTTCTGCCGTGCCTGAAAGCTGATTCCCGTAATATCGTTATAATCAATATCACTTGGTAGTTTTCTGTTTTCCTGTCGACGATACTCATTTGCTTGAGCCTGCTGCCGCTTTATATATCCCTCATATTTAGTCGCTATATCAATCTGCTCAATTATCACACGGCTCAGATCTGGTCTTGACTCGTCAAAGTCAGCCAACATCTCATAAGTTAACTGGGGTCTCTTTATGAGCTCGTAAAGTCTAACACCATTTTCTATGGGAGAGGTGCCGGCTCGGATAAGCATATCATTTAGTTCTTCCGTAGGTTTAATTGTAACTCTCTTGATCCTCTCAATTTCATTATGAACCAGTTCATATTTTTGTTGGACCTCTTCGTATCTTTCACGTGAAACAAGGCCTATCTCGTACCCTAACTCTGTAAGTCTCAAATCAGCATTGTCCTGTCTGAGCAAAAGGCGGTATTCAGATCTTGATGTCATTATTCGATAAGGTTCAGTCGTTCCCTTCGTTACAAGGTCATCGATCAATGTACCAATATATGAGTTAGATCTGTCTAATACTATCTGTTGTTTTCCTTTAATTTTCAACGCTGCGTTTATTCCTGCAACGATTCCTAGCGCAGCAGCTTCTTCGTATCCAGAGGTTCCAATAAATTGGCCTGCGCCATATAGGCCTGATACCTTCTTTAATTCTAGAGTGGGCTCAACCTCGAGTGGATCAACGCAGTCATATTCTATTGCGTAGGCTGGTCGCATTATCTCTGCACGCTCAAGACCCTTGACCGAACGCACAACTTCGATTTGTACATCCTCAGGTAGAGAGGTTGAGATACCCTGTAGATACATCTCTTCAGTGTTGAGTCCCATAGGTTCAACAAAAACAGGGTGCCTGTCCTTATTTGCAAATTTAACTATCTTGTCCTCAATAGAGGGGCAGTATCTCGGTCCAACACCCTTAATTTCGCCTGAATACATTGGCGCTCTGTATAAATT
>JAAYOS010000040.1 GCA_012520195.1 Clostridiales bacterium
CCCGAGGACAGCATCTTACTTTGCTGCCTATGGTGGGGAAGCCATACTGGGAAAGTAAGAAAGGAAGATAATCATACCCCAAAGTTACTTCAATTTCATGGATGAAATATTAGCAAACGCTCCGTATGCTTCTATGTCAGAGGAGAAGACGTGGTTGGCAGCGATCTGAATGAGGAAAACACATGAGCATTGACAAGATATATGCTGATAAGTGGCAATCAAGCTCAAAATTCTTTTTTGATAATGGCTACTATAGCCAAATGGCAGAAATAGTTAAGCCATATAAAACTGTTCTTGAGATTGGATGCGGCGTTGGCTACAGCACATTGTCATTAATAAAAGATGGTCATAAGGTCATTGTTGTAGAAAAGAATCATAATTGTGTTCAAATGACAAAGAACTTACTCAGGGAAAAAGGACATGAGACTGAAGTAAATATCCTTGAAGGAGACATCGTGGATGAGAGTTTCAGAAATAGTCTAATTTCTAATCAAGAGGTTGATGCTGTCATTTGCTGGAATCCCGGAACACAGCTTGATGTAGATTCACTTCTACATTATGTGCCTTTCATGCTCGAATATGGTTTGACTTCGGAGCAGATAAAAGAAAACCCAGCATCCTCATACACAGAGATGATGCTTTGGTATGCCTGCAAAATGGCAAAGACTATGGGAGCACCCATACATATCATTGATAGGTGTGGAAAGGTCGATGAGAACACGGTCGATTATTACCAAACACTTGGTACAGAGGTGGGATTCTCACATTTTCAAATCGGCACGATGGAAGCGGAGACAATTTCTGATGGCGGAGTGCCATTGCAGTCCCAAGGCGTGTTGATGAATGTTCATAGGATGCCGGTTATTTTTGTATCTGTACTATTCGAATAGAGAGTGCCAAATAAAACTATGAAAGAAATCTGCATCCGCTGTGGAAAACCCACACCGTATGATATCAACTATCCAGTTGACCAGAGGAAATATTACATTGATGGTTCCGGCCAACTGTGTCCCCACTGCTACCAGGAACTTTACGGGGTGGCATCTACTTTACAGAGTATGTACGAACGTGATTTAGGAAAGCAGCCGGACTGCACCGATTATTCCAAATAAGCTATAGACCTCCGGGTCAGTTCAGCAGTAGAATTGACCTGGAGGTGAGAAAAAAAGATTGGAGCCCGAATAAGAGAGCTGCGCCGAAAACGCGGTTGGAGTCAGGAAAAGCTCGGCGACATGGTCGGCTTCAGCCAATCGAAGATAAGCAAGATCGAAAATGGGAACTGGGACAGTCTGAGTGATCTGAGGTTGATTGCGAGGGCGCTGGGTGTGAAGTTGAAGAAACTGATTGATGATGAGCCAGATAGTGGTGGTTCCAATATAAAGGAAGATGCTGCTGTGGATGAGCATGAAAGATGGCGTGGACGCCTATTTTTTTAGGGCTTGCGAATCGGAATGTAACGGTTATGCACAGCCCCAGGTTGACAGCATGGCCCTGCATGTTTGTAATTGCATCGGATTGTAACGGAAAAGGAGATCGACCATGGGCAGAAAACAAAAACATCCAGAGCACACACAGCGTGCCCAAGAATTGATGAATTCCCTCTTGGATGAAGTGGTAGGGCTGTGGACAAGTGAGGAAGAACCGAAGCTGAAGGCAATAGCTGAGGAGATTGGACTCTCTCCGGCAAAACTCCGCAAGCTGCTGATAACGGCATCCATCCGTGATAATGAAACATACTTTTCCTCACCAAACGCTGATATGATTTTGAAGCTGCGCAGCGAAGGGAAGAGCGTGAAAGAGATGTGTGAGATCACAGGTCTGTCCTACACCTCCGTCCAGGGGTATCTGCCTCATAAGTCTGTATATGGGCTGGACACGATGAGCGCCGAGTGTGAGAGGATAAGGGTATTTCGGACGAGGAGGAGGGCGGTAGAAGAGTTAAACGCCCATC
>JAAYOS010000003.1 GCA_012520195.1 Clostridiales bacterium
TATATTGATTTTGTAATGCATAATAACGGTAAATGGGAATTGATGTTTGGCGCCGGAGACTATGAGGTTGATGTGCTGTTGGACGGCGTTTGGTATAACATCCCCATGAAGCCCATGGCATTTACAGGCATCGGGTATATACTGAACCCTAATTCACATCGATACAGAAGGGTGAATCTGTCGTTTTTCGACTACCGGTTTGCCCCGGGAGAGTATCGTGTCGTTCAGAAATTCGATGGTCGCATCTACTTTGGCTATTTTGAATTGGGTAAATCGAACATCACGGCAGAAACTCCGCACGGGTTTGCTCCTATAGATTCACTTCCTAAAGAATATTCGCTTGATATGGCTAGAGCTGATGGCAGCATAATCTTGGGCGAAGTGAGCACATATAGTAGGATCATCAAGTTCCTTGACAAGGTCTACAACGAAATGCCTACAATGATTCGTATAGCCTCGGTCTCTTCCTCTGGGGATGTTATCATAAGCGATATTGAGTATGGCCGCAGGCTACAGAACAGCCCATCAATGCACCCAGTGTTTGCTTTTTTCTTTTCTCAGAGAAGCCCCTCCGGAGGTATTACCGAGGAAATCCTGAGTTTTCTAACCTTTTCCGAGAAAGATGCCATATATGAGATGCAATTAAGTAATTATCGATCTGTTAGCGACAATAATTATGTAGATGATGATTCTGATAGCGCGAATAATACCTTTACCATTCTCTCTTTTGAGGACGGAGCTGATTTTGAGGGTATTACTGACATAAAAGAGATCTGTGAGCAGATAGAGGAAAAATATCGGATGAGCAGCATTGTTCGATTTAGAATCTACTCCGAAAGCGGATTATATGTCGCCGGATTGTTTAGTGACCCACTGGAGTTCAGTGTTTCTAAACCCGGGAGAGGCGAGCGGTTTACTCTTCCTGAGGGTATGGCGGATGAGATATCATCAATCAAGTGGATATCTGAAGGAAGACTTCTACTCATTGGCACAATCGACGGAGTACCCAACAAGGACATCGGTGTATTTAATGTTGAACTGTGGGATTTCGAGTGACTATTGATTGACATACATATTTTGCACGGAACAAAAAGCCAATTATCACGTCTACCTAAGTGCAAACCAAAGCAAAAAGCCGGACTTTGGTCCGCACAAGGAGGTAGCATATGAAGAAATATTTATTATCAATATTGCTGGTATTCGCATTGGTCACATCAATGTGGTCTGCAGTTGCACTCGAATACTCAGACATCCGTGGTCACTGGGCTGAAGGATCCATCTTGGAGAGTAACTTTACAGGGGTCTTCCCTGAAAATGAAGATTTTTCACCTGATAAGCACATTACCCGCATGGAGTTTTGCCGCATGCTGCACACCGCACTTGGCATAAACATTGCGTACTTCGCAGCACCCGATATAAATGAGATTTTTACTGATGTTCAAAACGATGCACCTGGTGCAGTGGAGTTGTACAATCTTGTAACTACCGGCATCGTCACTGAATCTGACCTATTTCGTCCGGACGATCCACTCCGTCGAGACGAGATGATTCATTATGTCATCAGTGCTCTTAACTACAAAACAGATGGAAACTATGCAATCATTATGATGATGCCGGCACCCTTTGAGGACGATGCCGACATTACTGAGGCATACAAGAATGATATAATTCATGCAGTTCTTCTTAAGATTGTTAAGGGAAGGGGCAATAACATGCTATATCCCGCGGCAGCCGCAACCAGAGCCGAAGCCGTAACAGTCATTGAGAGGTTACTCACCACTATTAGGAATTTAGCTAGGGTCGATGTATACCCCGAAGCTACAGTGAATGACGACTTTATTGAAATGAAGTTGACTATAGAGAATAACACTAAGGATCCCGTCACAATCAACTACAACTCAGGTCAACACTTCGACTTCCAGCTTTTTGATGCCGAAGGTAATAGCCTATACTTGTGGTCGGAAGGCAAAATGTTTACAATGGCACTGACCTCAACAGTTATCAACCCCGGTGAAAAACTGGAGCACACTGCAACACTGGACGGCGATGCATACGCAGCAATAAAGGATAAGATCCACTCCATGAAAGCGTACATCACCGGCACTTCTGAGTCATTTAACGTAAACCCTGACGGATACGAGTATTTGCCGTAATCGCCAACATACCAAAAAAACTCTCACTCTCAGACAGTTTTGATGTCTAAGAAGTGAGAGCTTTTTAATAGTCTTTCTCATAAATCCTCTCATTGCCTCTCTAGAACAACTTGTTAATTCGTGGTATAGTTATGTTAAACTGAGAACCATAATACGTATGGAGGAAAACAAAATGAAACAACTAACACTACCAATAGGAAGCAATCCTGACGTCAAACTTTTCTGCTATCTACAGGATTCAAACCCGCTTATGGGAAAAGCACCGGCAATCATCCTTTGCCCGGGCGGTGCTTACGTTGGCCTCTCATATGGAGAGGGAGAGCCCCTGGCGATGGCGTTTTTCGCTGCAGGCTACAATGCCTTCGTACTGCATTATTCAGTTGGCCTGAAATGTCTCTGGCCACAACCTCTTATTGAGGCAGGTGCCGCAATTAAGCTCATTCGTGACCATGCCGATGAATGGGGCGTAGATGCAAATGCAATAACAATTGCTGGGTTCTCAGCAGGTGGGCATGTCGCTGCTACAGCCGGATCGATGTGGAATCTCCCCGAGATACAGGAAGCAATTGGTGCTTCGGGTACAGAGAATCGTCCCAACGCCATGCTCCTCTGCTACCCATGCATCAACATCGATATGCCTGCTGCTGAAAATGGTGAACTTACTCTTAAAAAGGTATCAGCAGCAGAGTATGTTGGACCTCATACACCTCCGGCTTTTGTTGTCCATACATATGAGGATGCCATGGTTAGCATGGAGCAATCACTACAAATGGTCACTGCTATGAGCAAGGCAGATGTCCCTGTAGAATACCACGTGTTCACCGCCGGGATGCATGGGGCACCCAGTCAATTGATTGCCACCCCCACTAAGCTTGGAATCGTTCCCGGTTTCTATGATTGGTTTGATCGCTTCCGCGATTGGCTTAAGGACCGCTTCGACTATCCCAGAGCCCCTGAGTTTAGTTTCGGTGGAACTGAGAGCGATGATGGAGAGCCGCTCCCATTCACAGTTCGAACTCATGAGGACACATTGGAATGCCTTGTTGTAAGAGATATGATGTCCTTTGGCCCACCTAGTGAGTCGGTAGGAGTCTCTGCTACTACGAAACTCCGTGATTTGGTTGACCACCCAGAAGCGATGGAAATACTGTATAACTACGTACCGCAACTCAAGGAGTATAAGCTTAATGAGCTTACGCTTAATCTTTCCCTTACAAATCTGCTGTTATGGTCTGGATACAACCAGGCAAACCTGTTTATGCAAACACCGGGTGACCCAGAAGTTGCTGAGTGTATCTCTGCTCTTAACGAGGTTTTGCAGGACAAATAAAATAAGCATCATCACCCGGCTATTTATCTATTGCCGCGCACCTATTCAGCCCAAGGCCAATTTTCGAAGATTAACCAAGTGGTACTACCGTCGGTATATGTTAGCTCAATAAGGTCACCGAAGGAAAACCTACTATCCATTTCATCAGTTGGAGTAAAATAATCCTCTAGAGGCGTATAGTAGTCATACTCAAAGTTACCCGTGTTGGCATCAATGAAATAGCTCATTATTGGCTCTCCCCGCTCTGGGCGAAAGTAGAGCTGAATAGTGTTGCCATCGGCGCTGACACGCACCGCCGCACCCTCACTGCCTTGTATGATAGTAGTACCCACTGCCTTCTCCAGATCGGCCGAGAATGTAACTTCCCCCAATTCCAGGTCGTAGACAAACAGACCGAAGTATCCATGGAAAATAAGTCGTTCGCTGTCTGCATAGTCACAAATGACACCTATACCGACATGCATATCACGAGTTAGGAGTGGTGGCTCCACAGTATTTTGCTTAGTACTTCCTGTCTTTGTACCGGTGTCCGCTTTCCCTTGTCCGTAATCAGGACTCTCCCCAAGTAGTTGAAATGATACTATCAGGTAGTCATCATCTTGCTTTCTTAATGTGAGTAATATTCGGTCGCTATCATACAGCCGTAAAACATCACCCTCACGTTCACCATGAGTACAATTGAAGGTGCCTGCAGCAAAATCACTTGTAAAGTTATAGTATGAATCGTACTCAGCTAAATATATGACATCTTCTGCACCAACACCACTTAAATCGTCCAGCGTAATGCCTGTATATTTCAAGAGAAACTCGTTTACCGATTTTGCGGTTATCTTATGGGTAGGGACGGGCATTCGATCTAGGGTCGCTTCCTCACCAAAGGGGAAATTCTCATGCGCCTTTATCTCATCAAACTCTTTCTCATCTGTCACAGTTTCAGATGGAAAATATCGCAGGAACTCCGCGAGATTGATATCCTCCGGCCTGTCATAAAAGCACTTGAAGAAATGACTTATGGGGTTTACACCAACAACTTCTCCATTATCATCAAACAGAAGTGGGCTAAGCGCTTTATTTACCAGCTCAATCTCTTCCTCAGTGAGCTGAGCGTTTCCAGGCTCAGTTCCTTCCTCTGTAGGCCGAACGATTTCATGCTCAGTACCTTCCTCACTAGGTCGAACGGTTCCAGGATCAGTTTCCTCTACTACGTTGTCCGCACCAGTAAATGTGCAACCTACAGCTACAGTAATAACTAACAATAGCGCTATGAGTGCCGATATAAGCATTTTGGGTTTTTGGGCGATTAGCGTGATACGTTCGCGAATTCCCGCTTTGCCGTCCGTCATTGTCGTTGCGCAGCTCAGCAAATCCATGGGGCTGCGCCTTTCGCATGTGAGCCCGACGAGAGTCCGCCCATACTCTATACGCTCCCCTTCGCCTATCCGCTTAATCGTTGCCTCATCGCATGCTAGTTCACCATCTCGGCGACTTAGCTTTGCAGCTAGCCATACAAGCGGGTTATACCAGTGCACAACAATACATAAGGATCTGAGTACAGACCAAATGTGATCTTTATGGCGATAATGGCTCTCTTCGTGTGCCAGCACGTGCCTTAGCTTGGTCTCATCTTCATAAACATCCGGTGTGATATAGATTACTGGAAAAAATATCCCGAACAGGCAAGGAGTCGGCAGAGTTTCCACCTCAAAGACCGGCAATACACAATTATCAAGATATATTCTCTTTCTCGCTCTTCTAAGCCTCCCTGCTAGAATGAGGTTAGATATAATTAGGCATAAACCGATTATTGCTACACCACTCAGCCATAGCGTCTTTAGTACTCGTGCAAGTACAGTAGCAAGAGAATCTGTGAATATATATGTGTGCAGGTGTCCGCTACCGCTCTCCACTGAATAACCTTGAATCTCATGGAGAGTGCCTGTTCCCACCTTTCGAGCTTCCTCCGCTGTCATTTCACTGTTGCGTATCACATCAGAAGGGACCTGCGTCTCCGAAAACGTCTGCTTTGCACTTTCGTATAACGCAGAATGCTCAACCACATTCATTATACTTATGCGGCTGTCCCCCATACTAATTGGCATGAGCAAACGCACCAACACCACTAACCAAAGTGCATACTGCAACCTTAGACTGATTTTCCCCTTTAGGATGTACCGAAGAGTGATGACAATAAGAATTAGTGCTGAAGAAGATATTATGAGTTCAATCATTCTCTCGCCTCCTCGACTCTACGCAAAATCTCGTAAAGCTCGTCTATTTCCTCCTTTGTCAAGGCCTCGTTTTCCGCAATAGTATTTAACATCATACTTACGCTACCTCTATACACCCGGTCTAGAAAGCTTTGCGTTTCTTGTATAGTTGCTTGCTCCCGCCTTATGAGCGGCGAATATACTGTGATGCCGTCCCTTTTCTCACTCTTGATAATGCCCTTTTCTGTCATTCGCCTGAGCATTGTAAGAGTCGTACTGCGTTTCCATCCCACCCGTTTCTTCAAATATTCTACAGCCTCTCTGCCTGTTCGTGGCGACGACTCCCACAGACATTCCATAAGGCTCCACTCAGCATTTGTTAGGCTAACACATTGGTTAGTCATAATACGATCACCTCAAAATCACCCATATTGTTTACATTGTAAACTCATTATATACCCACCTGTTTACAATGTCAACACAGTCTTACCAAAAAGTCTTATTGCAACCGCGTATATACCGTGTAAATACGTTCTCGTCGCTTACTATACTGTTGAGTATAGTGGTCTAAAAGCAAAATTTAAGGGATGAGCACAATTAAGTGTTCATCCCAATGCATATATACGGCTATCTTTCGGAAAGAGGTTTATATTCTCTGGGTTCCGAAACCGATTTGTATGCGGGCCTGATGATTTTGCCTGCGTTTGATATCTCCTCCAAACGGTGGGCCGACCAACCGGGCACACGTGCAATCGCAAACAGTGGTGTAAACAGCTGTAGCGGCAAATCGAGCATGTTATAAACAAATCCGCTGTAAAAGTCGACGTTCGCACTTACTCCCTTATAGATGCGACGCTTTTGCGCAATAATCTCGGGCGCCAACCTCTCAACCAATGAGTATAGCTTAAACTCGTCGTTCCGGCCCTTTTCTTCCGCAAGACTCTCAACAAATCCCCGTAAGACGTTGGCTCTCGGATCGGAAATGGAGTATACTGCATGGCCCATACCATATATGAGTCCCGCTTTATCAAACGCCTGCTTATTAAGTAGTTGTTCGAGATAATCTGCAACGCTTGTCTCATCGGTCCAATCTGAGATATTGGCCTTCATATCCTCAAACATCTGGACCACCTTGATATTTGCGCCGCCATGTCTAGGTCCCTTCAATGAGCATAATGCAGCAGTGATGGCAGAATAAGTATCGGTCCCGGAAGATGTTACAACGTGTGTTGTAAAGGTTGAATTGTTACCGCCGCCATGTTCTGCATGTAGCACTAAGGCCAAATCAAGGATTTTTGCCTCAAGTGGTGTGTATTTGCTGTCGGCTCTAAGTATGTGCAATATATTTTCCGCAGTAGATAAGTGATCTTCAGGCGGATGGATAAAGAGGCTCTTTTTGTCGTGATAGTGGCAATAAGCTTGATACCCGTAGACGGATATCATGGGAAAAAGGGCCACCAACTGTAGACATTGTCGGAGTACATTAGGTATAGATGTATCACTAGCGTAGTCATCATAGGAGTACATAGTTAGAACGCTACGAGCCAGTGTGTTCATCATATCCTTGCTTGGAGCCTTCATAATAATATCACGCACAAAGTTTGTAGGCAGCGATCTATAAAAAGCAAGAACTTTATTTAACATGTCCAGCTCATCCTTAGTTGGGAGCTTTCCAAACATTAGCAGATAGACAACTTCTTCAAAGCCAAAACGATTCTCTTTCAAAAATCCCTCTACTATAGTCTCAACGTCAATGCCCCTGTAGTACAGCTTTCCTTCGCAGGGGTACTCTTTGCCGTCAACTGTCTTTGTTGAGACAATCTCAGAAATAACTGTCAGTCCCGCCAGCACACCTTTTCCGCTCAAATCCCTAAGCCCTCTTTTGACGTCATATTTGTCATAGAGGGATGGATCTATCCTTGTGTTGTTCTCGAACAAATTTGAAAATTCCATAATCTCCGGTGTGGTCTGTGAGAAAGGATTCATATACGCATTCACTCTCCTTACGCGGATTTTTTTTGAAAATTTATAACATTATATCATAAAACAGGGCAATTTACGAGCATTATTTCGCTAAAAACAAGAGTTCGTAAACATATCTAAATTGTAATAGTAAATCCACACATTAATCAAGCAACAGTGGTGGGATCAGGTTCTACATTTTTGGGTTGTGTTGTGTCCGGAGTTGAATTTACTGATTCAGAGAAAATGGAAATAGAAAGAGAAAGATTCTTCTCCGTAGCACTTAAGGCTTCAAAGCAGTAAAGGATTTCTCTCGAAAAGAGAAAGCAAAGAGGTAGAGTAGATTAAACTTTCTATCCTAATGCACAAGGAGAAGATTATATCCAATGCTACATATAGTGCGAAAAATGCGCAAAAATCGGAGTAGTGTGTTAACGCTGAGGCGAAAACCAGCACTTTTATACGGAGTGTGATATATAATATGTGGTATACCGCATACCGTCATCCGAAGATTCACACACAACTTAAGATTTTGCGCAAAATCAGCGAAATTTGTGTCTCCTACCCCAAGACCACAGGTGTTGGATATTTCAGGTTGATATTTCAGGTGTTGGATATTTATTGGCACTGAGGTGGGGAAGTATCCGCGTTATCGGTTTCGAGAAGTATCTCAATCGTTCGGTTGCCCAAGGGCGGAAGATCGTAGATGATGATGCCATCATCGAGATCGACGATCTCTTTTGATTGATAATCAACGGCCTGAGCAGGCCGGAAGCGTGCGATGTCCAATCGCACGAAGACTTCGTCTTCTGTGTCCATGTTTATGGACAACACCAAAAGCCTGCTTTTGGTGGACCTTGCATAAGCAAGGCATGCCTTGTAGGCATAGATTATTTCATAATCTCCATCGACAAATATGCTATTTGTCCGGCGTAGTTGAATCATACGCCGATACAGCGACATAACATCGCTGTCTTCGCTACCCCACGGGTAGGTCCTTCGGTTTAGGGGGTCTTCAAACCCCTCCATGCCTGCTTCATCACCATAATAAATGCACGGCACACCGGGCACTGTCATCTGAAGCAGCAGGACATTCTCAAGCCGCTTCTTTGCCAAATCCAGCGCGGCCTCATCCAATACAAAGCTTGCCCGCTCATCTTTTGAAAGCTGGTGCGACTGCAGTCCACCTCCCAGCACTGTCAGTATCCGCTCGACATCATGGGTGGAAAGCATGTTCAGCATTGCGTAGAAGGCCTCACGCGGGTAATTCTCTTTCTGAGACATTGCTCTGTCAGCAAAGCTCTGCGCATCTATAACACCGCAGGCAAAATCAACCACGGCTCTTCTAAACGGGTAATTCATTACCGAATCGAGCTCTTCACCGAGTAAATATTCGCGCTGCTCTCCATAGCTTATCTTATTGGATGCGTCCTCCCAGACCTCCCCGATTATGACTGCGTCCTCTTTGGCTGATTTGACCTCTCTCCGCATCGTCTTAATGAACTCAGACGGGAGCTCATCTGCCACATCAAGTCTCCATCCGGAGGCGCCGAGATGCAACCACTTCTTAATGATCGCATCGGGCGCAGTAAGACTATAGTCTACAAATGAGGGCTCATTCTCGTTAACTGCGGGTAGAGTCTTTATCCCCCACCAGCACTCATATTCATCGGGGTGCTTTGTGAACTTATACCATCCGAAATAGGGCGAGTCCTCGGACTGATACGCCCCGACTGTGGGGTATGTCCCATCCTTATTGAAGTATTTGCTGTCACTCCCTGTATGGTTAAAAACCCCGTCAAGGATTACCCTTATTCCCCGCTCTTCGGCCTCCTTACACAGACACTCGAAGAGGCCGTTGTCGCCAAACATTGGGTCGATAGACTCGTAATCACCAGTATCATATTTATGATTAGAGTATGCCGTAAATATGGGATTAAGATATATTGCTGTAATACCGAGTTCTTTTAGGTAAGGTAGCTTCTTCCTGACACCATCCAAATTCCCTCCAAAAAAGTCATTGGACAGATACTCGCCGCCAAACTGTTCTGCTTTATAGTAAGGCATATCTCCCCATTCACGGCGGATAATGTTCTTCCTACCGTGCCCCTCAAAGCTATCCATGTCACCTCTGCAGAACCTGTCAGGGAATATCTGATATACAACGCTTCTTTTGAGCCAATCTGGCGTCTTATAGTCCCCCCTATAGACTGTAACCTGATATTCGGGAGGAACATCTTCATACATCCTGCCGATTCCGCCCAGTGCCTCCTCGTTGTTCCCAAAGTAGAAGGTTTGGGAGTTCGTCTCAAGCTTAAAATAATACCACAGGAGCCCTGGCGTATCTGGAGCCTCGATTATCGCTTCATACAGGCTTCCCGCAGCTATTGACTGGACAAAGTACATAGGGAGTTTTATCAGCTCTTCATCCTTAAACCGGTAGATTAAACTTACAGAGCGGGGGATCTCATCGGTCTTGGCAAAAAGCCTGAGTATGATCCTACTCAGGCATGGTACGGCCCCAAACGGAGACCGGTAAATAGTACTTCTTGAGTTGTGTTCTACTACCATTTTGTTGACTCCAGGTGCCAAATCAAATCGTTATAGTTTCTAATCGTCCTGTCGCTCGAGAAAAATCCGGCTGAAGCAGTATTCAGCACCGCTTTTCGCCACCACAGATCCCCGTTTAGAAAGTCCTGTGAGACCTTGCTCTGCATCTCCACGTACGCGCGGAAATCCCTGACAACCATGAACGGGTCGGGCATACCGTAGTCTCCAAACAGTAGGGACTGATATATATCTCTGAATGCGCTTGGATCGTTGTGGCTAAGCGAACCGTGGAGCAGCTGTTCAAGGACCCGGTGGAGCTCAAAATCGGTGGTATATATCTGCTTTACCTCATCTGAACTATGGGCATATCTGAACTCCACTTCATCGGCACGCAGTCCAAAAATGTAGATATTATCCTCGCCCACCAATTGAGACATCTCAACATTTGCACCGTCCAACGTGCCGATAGTAAGAGCACCGTTTAGCATAAACTTCATATTGCCCGTTCCGGAGGCCTCTTTGCCTGCAGTAGAAATCTGTTCGGAGAGGTCGGATGCCGGGATGAGAATTTCGGCTAAGCTCACACCATAGTTTTCAAGATATACGACTTTCAGCTTGTCATTTACTTCAGGGTCTTTATTTACGAGTTCCGCAATGGCGTTTATTAGGCGAATGATGTCCTTAGCTCTGCGGTATCCCGGTGCGGCCTTTGCAGCAAATATGAAGGTTCTCGGAGTGAAGTTGTCTCTGGGGTTCTCCTTCAGACAGTTATACAGGTAGAGTATGTGTAGAGCATTGAGAAGCTGGCGCTTATACTCGTGCAGTCTCTTTGCCTGTACGTCAAACATAGAATTAACATCGACCTCAATACCGTTGTGTTCCTTAATATAGTCGGCAAGCCTCTTTTTGTTGTCGAGTCTTGTCTCTTCAAAGCAATTTCTAAAACTGGCATCCTCTGCCAGAGGCTTAAGCCTCTCTAGCTCGTCGGCATTCTTTAGCCAACCTGTGCCTATATGACCGGATATAAGCTCTGAAAGTTTGGGGTTGGCAAGGTATAACCAACGCCTGACAGTAATTCCGTTAGTAATGCCGTGGAACTTGGCCGGCTCCATCCTTGCGTAGTCGGCGAATAGACTGTCTGTGAGAATCTGTGCGTGAAGCTGTGATACTCCATTTACTGCAAAACTGGCTGCGAGACATAAGTTTGCCATGTTCACCTGGTCGTTTGCAATAATCGCCAAGTACTCTTGCTTCTTCTTATCCCCTGGGTAATATTTTGAATGCTTCTCCACAAGTCTCTGATCGATTTCTTTGACGATGGAATATATTCTTGGAAGCAACCCTTGGAACATATAGACGGGCCACTTCTCTAGCGCCTCACTCATAGTGGTGTGGTTGGTGAAAGCGAAGGTCCTACAGACAATATCCCTCGCCTCAACCCACTCAAGACCCTCATCGTCGAGAAGTATCCTCATCATCTCGGGAATGGCAAGCGCGGGATGTGTGTCATTAATATGGATAACTACCCTGTCTGGTAGTTTGGAAAAGTCGTTACCGTAGTTTTTCTTATACTCGTTTAGTATATATTGTATTGTCGCGGAGGACAGAAAATACTCCTGCTTTAGTCTCAGCAGCTTCCCCTCCGGATTGTTGTCTTCCGGATAGAGAACTTTAGAGATAAGCTCCAATCTCTCCTTTTCGGTTACAGCATCAAGGTGGCGGCCCTCATTGAATTTCTCCATGTTCAATCGCTCAGGAGACTGGGCCTCCCAAAGTCGCAGGTAGTTGACCCTGTTTGCGTCATAACCGCTTACGGGGAAATCGTAGGGCACAGCCCAGACAACCTCGGCATTGTGGTGCTTGACCTTCAGCTTCCCATCAACCCAGATGTTCTCAATGTTGCCGCCAAACCTAACTTCCAATCTCTCTTCTGGACGTTTGATCTCCCAGCTGTTATCTTTCTCAAGCCACCAGTCGGGCTCTTCAATCTGCATGCCGCCTCTAATGATCTGCTTAAATAGTCCGTACTCATAACGTATTGTGCTTCCTACAGCTGGAAGCTCCATAGTCGTAAGAGAATCCATAAAACAGGCAGCAAGTCTACCGAGACCGCCGTTACCTAGCCCGGCATCCGGTTCATGGCGGGTAATATCATCAACATTTACGCCAAACTCGTTCAAAACATTCCTAAACACATCGGACCGCATGAGGTTGAGGATATTGTTGGCAAGAGAGCGTCCCATTAGAAACTCCATTGATATATAGTACACCTTCTTGCTTCTGTTCTCCCTGTCTCTCCTGTCACTCTCAGCCATCTTAACAAACAGGCTTTCTCTCACCACTAAAGCACATGCTCTATATATGAGCTCTGAGGACGCATCCTCAATGTTCCTTCCGAACTCCGAGCGCAGTTTGTCGATAATTGCATTTTTCAGGTTGTCCTCATTAGTAAAAATCCTGCTTGCTTCCATGGTTCCTCCTCGGTATATATCATATTGTCACTTGCTTCACTTAAGTAGCTCTGTGTATAAATCAGCATATTTCGCAGCAGATTTCTCCCAAGAGAAGTCCTGTGCCATACCCCTCCTCGCAATGCTGTTCCACACAGTACGGTCATTATAGATCTCCCTCGCATACTGGATCGCATTCCACATTTCCTCAGCGTCATAGTTCTTGAATGAAAAACCGGTGCCTTCTCCGGAATATTCGTTAAATGGGATGACAGTCTCCTTGAGCCCTCCCGTCTCTCGAACTATCGGAACGGCTCCATATCTCATTGCTATGAGTTGACTTAGACCACAGGGTTCAAATTGAGACGGCATTAGGAATGCATCCGCAGCAGCATAGATTTTGTGCGCCAACTCATTCGAGAATAGAATATTTGAGGATATTAAGCCTGGGTATTGTGAGGCGTAGTACTTGAACATGTTCTCATACCCTGTTTCTCCGGTTCCGACAACAACAAGTTGTATATCCCGTTCGACAAATCGGCCCATCACCTGTTCAATCAACGGTAACCCCTTTTGGTCTGTCAACCGGGATACGACCCCGACAAGGAATTTCTTTTTGTCGGGACTCAATCCCAACTCTCTCTGGAGCGCGATTTTGTTCTCCCTCTTCCTTCCCGGGAAGTCCCTACGATCATATTTTGCATAGATGAAGTTGTCGGTTGTCGGATCATACTCGGTATAGGAGATTCCATTTACAATTCCCGTCAAGCTGTCTTTTCTTGCACGGAGCAACCCGTCTAGCCGTTCACCGTAGTACGGGGTCTGGATCTCCTCCATGTAATTGTTGCTTACGGTGGTGACATGGTCGGCGTATACAATTCCGCCCTTTAGCAGATTGGCATCGCCATAGAACTCAAGCTTATCGTGGGTAAAACAGCTATTGGGCAGACCTGTTGCATCTTGAGTCTCCGCGATCCCCCATATACCCTGGAACCTCAGGTTGTGGATCGTCATTATCGTCTTGATGTCACTGTAAAAACTGTCGTGCCTGAACAGGACATTGAGCATGATCGGTACCAAACCCGTCTGCCAGTCGTTGCAGTGTACGATATCGGGCTTTAAGTCAATATGCGGTAGGATGGACAGAACCGCCTTACTGAAGAAAGCAAACTTCTCGACATCTTCATGGATATAGCTGTAGATGGTTGTCCCACTAAAATAAAACTCGTTATCAATAAAGTAGTAGATTACGCCGCCGTAGTTCAGCTCGAATATGCCGCAGTACTTATTCCGCCAGCCGAGAGAAACATTTATACTACAAATGAACCTCATCTGCTCGCAGTATTCCTTTGGTATTGAGCCGTACTTTGGCATGATCACTCTGACATCGTATTCACTTCTGTCGAACGCTGCCGGCAGTGAGCCGGCCACATCCGCCAAGCCTCCGGTTTTTGCGAAGGGAAAAGCTTCGGACGTTGCAAACAATACTCGTTTCACTTCAAATCCCCCATTTACCCAGAAGTCATGACAATCTTTACATTTTTTCGATTGAATTAAGCGGTGTTGTCTTATATAATTGTTCTAGGTATTGACATAAACATCTTTGTTTGATTGTACCATACCAGTCAGATTATTACTATATTTTGCTCCACGAACCGGTCTGCAGATTTATTAATAATTGTTTGTAGAAAGTGTTGCAGCCACCTGAGAACAAACAGAGTATAACAGGGGGATAGCATTTTGAATAAGGCAACCAACCTTACCCACGACCTGACCAGTCTTCAGACGTATCTGTTTCACGAGGGGACAAACTATAGATCATACGAAATGCTAGGCAGCATTTTCATCCCAGCAGGTGCCGGATGTGATTCGGGTTTTCGATTTGCTGTATGGGCCCCCAACGCGTCTCATGTGAGCTTAGTTGGAGACTTTAACGGATGGCTCACCGACAAGCACCCGATGAAGAGGGTCAAAAATAGCGGAATTTGGTGTATCTTCGTTCCTGGTATCAAGCCGGGCGAGCGTTATAAATACGCCATTGCATCAAAAGACGGAAAGACAGTACTTAAGGCAGATCCCTTCGCATTCTGCGCCGAATTGAGGCCTAACACCGCATCGGTCACATATCGGCTCGATTTGTATGAATGGAAGCACTCTAAGAGTAGTGCTAGTAGTGCTCAAAAGGAACCGCCGTACGAGTCACCGATGCTCATTTACGAGGTCCATGCGGGCTCTTGGAAGAGGCATAAGGACGGTGCCTTTCTAAACTATCGCGAGCTTGCTGACGAGCTTGTGCCCTACCTCACCGAAATGGGCTATACTCATGTAGAGCTAATGCCCCTTTGCGAGCACCCTTACGACGCTTCATGGGGGTATCAGGTTACAGGCTACTTCGCGGCTACTCGTCGTTATGGGGACCCCGAGGACCTCATGTATTTCGTGGATAGTTGCCACAGTGCAGGTATAAAGGTGATTATGGATTGGGTTCCCGCCCACTTCCCAAAAGATGCTCACGGTCTTCGGCGGTTCGACGGGACATTCCTCTACGAATACGAGGACCCTCTGTTGGGCGAGCATCCCCATTGGGGCACTCTGGTGTTTGATTACAGCAAGCCCGAGGTCCGCTCTTTCCTTGTGTCCAGCGCTATGTTCTGGCTAGATATTTACCGTATTGACGGTCTTCGAGTAGATGCTGTATCGTCCATGATATACAGAGACTATGGCCGAGAGCAGGGCGAATGGCTGCCAAACCGTGAGGGAGGCAACATAAACCTAGAGGCTGTAGAATTTCTACAGTACCTCAACAAAACAGTATTTGCCGAGTTCCCCAATGCGCTAATGATTGCTGAGGAGGCAACCGCCTTTCCAAAGGTTACAATGCCAGTCCACGAGGGGGGACTGGGCTTTAATTATAAATGGAACATGGGTTGGATGAACGACACCCTAAAGTATTTCTCTATGGACCCCGTATATAGAAAGGACAGTCACCATCTTCTTACGTTCCTGATAATGTACACTTATTCGGAGAACTTTATCCTACCCCTATCACATGATGAAGTTGTACATGGCAAAAAATCGCTCCTCGATAAGATGTACGGCACCTACGAACAGAAATTTGCCTCTTTAAGAGCCTTCTATGCCTACATGATGGCGCTCCCGGGTAAGAAACTTCTCTTTATGGGCGGAGAGTTCGGGCAGTTCATCGAGTGGAAATATGATTCGCAACTCGACTGGCTGTTGCTTGACTATGACAGCCACAATAAACTGCAGAACTATACAAAAGAGCTAAACCTAGTCTACCATAAGAATCGGTGCCTATGGCAGTTGGACCACGTACCTGAGGGGTTCGAGTGGATCGAAGCTGACGATAACCAGAACAGTATTGTTGCATTCATGCGTCGTGGTAGACAAAATGGAGAGTATCTCATAGCAGTCTCCAACTTTACGCCTGTATCCAGAATGCAGTATTCTATCAGAGTCCCAACACAGGGGGAGTATTATGAGGTACTGCACAGTGATTGGAAGGATTTCGGGGGTAGTATTGAAATTCCCCGTTCATATAGAACGACTAGAGAAGCAGATACCGGAGGTAACATATATTCAATTCGCATGGATCTTGCACCACTCTCTACTGTATATTTAAGGAAGCGGGGCAAGAGAGCACCAAGCAGTAACATTTATAGAAGTAAGAGGGAGGGTTAGTTATGGCGAGAACGGAATGTGTTGCTATGATACTTGCCGGAGGACAGGGAAGCCGCTTGGGTGCCTTAACGGACGAGATAGCAAAGCCGGCAGTGCCCTTTGGTGGTAAGTATAGAATAATCGATTTCGTATTAAGCAACTGTACGCATTCGGGTATTTCGACCGTGGGAGTGCTGACGCAGTATCAGCCGCTTGACCTGAACGCCTACATAGGTAACGGGGGCTCTTGGGATTTGGATAGAAATAATGGCGGTGTTTACGTACTTCCACCATATGTCAGCATGCAGGAAAACAAGTGGTATAAAGGGACCGCCAATGCCATATATCACAATATTCCATTTATCGAGAAGTTTAGTCCCTCCTATGTGCTGGTCCTTTCGGGCGATCACATATATAAAATGGATTACAGAAGATTGATCAGATATCACAAAGAGACCGGTGCTGCCGCTACCATAGCAGTAATGCCCGTGCCCTGGGAGGAAGCAAGCCGCTTCGGCATTATGAACACTGACGACAACGGCCGTATCGTTGAGTTCCTGGAAAAGCCGGAGAACCCCATCAGCAATCAGGCCTCTATGGGTATCTATGTTTTTAGCTGGGAGTCATTGAGAGAATATCTCATAAGCGATGAACTAGACTCAGCATCGTCCAACGATTTCGGGAAGAACATTATTCCAAACATGCTTGATAATAACGAATCCCTTTATGCCTACCGATTTGAGGGTTATTGGAAGGATGTTGGGACACTACACAGCTTGTGGGAAGCAAACATGGATATTATAGCTTCTCCGCCGGTATTTAATCTACATGACCACAATTGGAGGATATATTCCAAAAACCCCATAAAGCCACCCCACTATATATCTTCTGATGCAGTGGTTAGAAACAGTTGCGTAACAGAAGGCTGTCACATATGCGGCTATGTGGATAAGTCAGTAATTTCGGATGGAGTAACGATCGAAAAAGGCGCTAAGGTAATAGACAGCATTATCTTCCCTAACGCCCACATAGGCGAGGGCGCTGTAATTGAGAAGACTATTGTTGGCGAAGGGGCTAAAGTCGGAAGAGGAGTCGTTTGCGGTGTACACAGCGGGGATGATAACCCCTATGCGTCCAACCTCTGCACTGACGGCATTGTACTTATTAACGGAAACATTGAGATTGAAGACGGAGCAGTAATATTCAAAAACTCAATGGTCAGGACCTACGAAAAAGGGGTGATAGACAATGACTAATACAATGGGTATTATCCTGTCTGAAAGCAATTCCCAGGTCTACAGCCTTACTGAAAGGCGGGCAATTTCCGCGCTACCCATAGCCGGCAGATATAGGTTGATTGACTTTGTCCTCTCTAACATGGTAAACTCTGGGATCACCAACGTCGGCATCGTCCTCAAACACAAATACTCATCCCTCATGGACCACCTCGGCTCGGGTAGAGAATGGAATCTGAGCAGAAAGAGTGGCGGTTTACGTGTTTTCCCACCCTATATAAGACGGGGTTTACCGGGAGTCGCTGAAGGTAACATCGATTTGCTCGCATCTACCGAGAGCTTTATAAGAAAAAGCAAACAGCAGTACGCTCTACTATCGACGGGCAACGCTGTATTCAACATAAACTTCACCGATGTTATGGACTTCCATACACAGAACAATGCCGAAATAACCTTGGTGTATTATGAGCATAACCAAGCCGATAATAGAATACTGTCTAACAGAGTACTCTTAGAAGTAAGCGAGGATAACCTTGTAACAAGAATCGAAATGAGACCGGGCAGGCCAAAGAGCAATAATGTATTTATGAACTTAATACTATTGGAGAGAGATTTTCTGCACTACTTGATAGACGAGGCTGTCTCTGTCGGTGAGCACGACTTCATTAGGGACATCTTAATCAAAAATCTCTCAAACCTGAAGATATGCGCATATAAATTCGACGGCTATATTGGCTGTGTAGACAGTGTCCGTTCCTATTTCGAAATCAGTATGGATATGCTTGACGCAGATATTCGCAATGAACTCTTTAATCCCGACAGACCTATATATACCAAAATAAAGGACCAGGTACCCACCAAGTATGAAAATAACGCATCCGTCCATAACAGTCTGATAGCAGATGGATGTATCATAGACGGCGAGGTCAGAAACAGCATCCTTTTCAGGGGGGTAAACATCGGGAAAGGTTCAAAAGTATTTAACAGCATAGTTATGCAGGATGCTGTCATTCAGGCAAACTGCGAACTACAGCACTGTATCCTTGACAAGGAAGTGGTCGTGCGCGACGCGGGCAGATTGATCGGAGAATCTGGTCATCCGATGATACTCGGTAAAGGCGAAATCGTCTGAAATAAGCAGCTCCAGTATAGAAGTGAGGGATAAACGGTGATTCTTGAAGATGCTCAAAGACTTTTTTCCGAACATATTCAGGACTACGCCAGAGAAAAGGAACTGCTGGCAAAGATTATAGAATTCATCCCCTACCCCATTCAGGTATTTTCTCGCGATGGCACAGTACGGCTCATTAACAAGGCAGCCCTTGATGTAATTGGCATTGATAGGCTGGAAGAACATATTGGTAAATACAATGTTTTTGAAGACCCCATTGTAAAAAGGCACTGCGCTACCGAGAAAATACGACAAGTTCTTCAAGGGAAAGTAGTCTATCTACATGATTTTAGCACTCCATATGCGGACCTGAAGTGCGGCGGCAACATCGTTGACAGAGATGTCCAGGCGATATCATCTGATATTACTATCTTTCCGCTCATTAACGAAGACGGATCAGTTAACTACTTTACTGCCATCTTTTTAGCAAACAAACTATATCGCGGCAAGGAAGAGGTCGAACTCGGGAAGAACTACATAGAGACGCACTGGAAAGAAGCTTTTAATGCCGATGAAATAGCACGTGCAGCGTGCTTAAGCAAATCCTACTTTACCAAGCTTTTCAAAAAACACACGGGGATGACTCCGCACGAATTCTATACAGACATTAAAGTCGAAAAGCTGAAGTTAGCCCTACTAGTCAATAATTCTACTGTTTCAGAAGCCTTTAACGCATGCGGAATGGATTATAACAGCCATTTTGCTAAATTATTCCGAAAGAAGGTCGGTGTTTCTCCCGCCGAGTATAGGAATATTCACCGTGACACGCTCTAAGTCTCATTTGCTCATGCTCAGTGCATACGCAAAGTGTGCCTTTCGATATTCTCCGATTTCATGACAATTAGGATAACAGCAGAATAATATTACTTTCGCAGAAAACTACAAAAACAGCCTCGGTTCCTGTGTATACTAGGAATAGAAGCTGTTTTTATTAACTGTGTTTTTATGATGTACGACCTTACCCTAACTTATGCCTGGGAAGGAGACACCTCTGGCTCCTCATCTTTAAGAAGGGGCTCTTTTTCTCTATTGACCTTAATTGCTCCGTTAACAGTTGCGCCTTCCTGAATTGAGAGTTTTTGCGTTGTTAGATCACCAAAGATTATGGCTTTCTCTCCCAATTTAGCAGAAGTGTGGACCTGAGAATTACCCTCCACATTACCGTTGAGGACCAGGCTTTCACACTCAATATCTCCCTTGAGCGATGATTCCTCAGATATTGTAATAGAGGTTACGCTTTTTAGGTTACCAACGACACTTCCGTTTTGTATCTCTACGGATTTACCGCTAATATCCCCTTCAACTGAGCCAGCAACTCTAATATTTGCCTCGCTTGAAATATTGCCAGTTACCTTACCATTGACCAATATGGCACCACGGCTGACTATAGAACCGTTGATTTCCGCTCCTGCCGAAATTACAGTATCTTCATATGTGTCTGAATTTGGGGCTTTACTTTGTCCGAACAATTTCGTCTTGTTGTTATCAACAGTGGGCTTCGGACCTGTTTTTATGATATTATGCAGAATCTCAGGTTTTGACGCTTCCTCTTTAGGAACGGGGGCATTTATTTCATTTGCCTCTTTTGGTGTTGGATTTGCCAATGGAGAATCCTTTTTTACCTTTTTGCTCTTTTTGCTCATATTGCTCTCCCCCTAAGTAGAGTTTGTTAATAGAATTTTAACACGAAACTAATTGCATTATGGTGCAGAAAAAGGGCAAAGCGGGCAAAAATAAGGCAACCTTGTCGAAATATGTGGCCTTGAGTGCGGTCGCCAGAGCCAAATCACTTCAAGTCAAAATGACACAACATCCTCATTAACCAGGCCTAGTTTGCGTGCAAGGGTAATTGCCTCGTTGCGACTATTGAGATTTAGCTGCTTAAGAATGTCTGACATTTGGTATTTTACTGTACGCTCACTTATGTAGAGCTTTGCTGCTACTTCCTTATAGGTATGGCCCTTTGAAACAAGAGATAAAATCTTGATCTGTCTGGGTGATAGACGAGTGCGCAAACTAGTATCAGGTTCAGGTTCGGGATAATTTTCTGATAACTTTAATTCTTTCATTACTTGTGAGGCCATATCTGGAGATATTGCAACACCATTGGCTACTATACCACGTAGCTGCTCAATGAAGTCCTCAGTATCGAGCCCTTTGAGAAGATAACCGGAAGCTCCGTTTCTTATTGCTTCAAAAAGATCGCCTTCTCTGTCAGACATAGTCAGAACAATGATTTTTGTGTCGGGCATCTCACTACTCAATATTTTGGTGGCAACAATACCATTACACCTGGGCATTTGCAGATCGATCAATATCAAGTCGGGTTTGAGAAAACGTGCTTTTTCAATAGCCTCCAGTCCGTCCTTAGCTTTACCAACAACCCGGAAGCCATATTGGTCCAAAAGATTTTTCAGCCCATCCATGAAAAGAACATGGTCATCTGCCAACAGAACTGTAACGGCATGATCTTCAGAAGCATTTTCAACGACTGGCTTGACCAGTTCATTCGTTGCACTTGCAGTCAAAGAAGTAAATATGGGAAGGATTACTGTGACTGAGGTGCCCTTAGAGGGTGATGAATCAATCAGAATGTCTCCACCAACATCTCTCGCCCGATCTCTCATTATCGTTAATCCGAACGACTTATTGATGTCTACATCCTCTGCAGAAAATCCTACACCGTTATCAGAAATAGATACGAAAACACTATCGTCCCCCTTTGTATATGTAACGATCACTTTACTCGCTTGAGCATGTTTTCTTACATTTGTTAGGGCCTCTTGCATTATCCTGAACAGCTGAACACCTACCGACAAATCGATATCCTCATCGGTTATGTTACCGCGGTTTTCAACTTCGACGCTAATTCCGAAGCTCTCCTCATAATGCGATATGTATTTTTGCATTGCTGTGAGAAATCCATTACTAAATATGAGTGATGTTCTGGTCCCATATATGAATTCCCTGACCCCGGCATTAGCCTCTTCTATCACTTTCGAGAGTCTAACAAGCGTACTGTCGGCATTGTGGATCTTACCGGATTCTAACATCTTGCGGATCGACTCTATTTGCAGGATAGTATAGCTCATCACTTGACCGATGCTATCGTGCATCTCCCGTGCCAGCCAATTCCTTTCCTGTAAAGTAATTAATGCCTGCTCCCGCTGATA
>JAAYOS010000200.1 GCA_012520195.1 Clostridiales bacterium
CCATGACGAGTTCCAATGACTTTGATTTCATTATCTGCTTTAAAAAGCTCTTTAACTGCTTGAGCTAAGTCCCCAATGGTTGATGCCGGAGATTTCTGAACCATAATATCGCCAGCTTCAGCATTCTGGAAAGCAAATACTACAAGTTCTACAGCTTCTTCAAGACTCATTAAAAACCTTGTCATATTTGGATCTGTTACTGTTAAAGGCTGTCCATTTTTAATTTGTTCAATGAATAAAGGAATAACTGATCCCCTTGAAGCCATAACATTTCCATATCTTGTCCCACAAATCAATGTTCTTTCAGGATCTACAGTTTTTGCTTTGGCCACAAATACCTTCTCCATCATTGCTTTTGAGATCCCCATAGCATTTATAGGATATGCTGCTTTATCTGTTGAAAGACAAATAACCTTTTTAACACACATATCAATAGCACCTGTAAGAACATTATCTGTTCCTAATACATTAGTTTTTACTGCTTCAAGTGGAAAGAATTCACATGAAGGCACTTGTTTAAGAGCTGCGGCATGAAAGATATAATCGACTCCATGCATTGCGTTCTTAACACTGCCAAGGTCCCTTACATCACCTATGTAGAACTTCAATTTATCATTTTTATAAAGCTTTCTCATATCATCTTGCTTCTTCTCGTCACGAGAAAAGATACGAATTTCTTTTATATCTGTATCTAAGAATCTTTTCATTACAGCATTCCCAAAAGATCCTGTTCCACCTGTAATTAATAAAGTTTTGTCTTTAAACATTTAGCTACCTCTTTTCTTCTTTGTTGAAGTGACTCATTATTATCTCGTATGAGCGCTTTGTTGTATAATGATTTTCTAGATAATTTCTTGCATTTATACCTAAACCCACTCTTAATTCTCTGTCACATAGTTTATTAACTAATTGATTGAATCCTTCTAGATTCCCACTTTCACACCAATAACCAAAGTTACCACTTTCTATGACTTCTCCAATATCTGTGTTTATATCTGTCGCTGCTAAAACAGGCATTGATGCCTGCATATATGAAAGAAGCCTAGATGGAAAGTTGGGTATGGTAAATCTTTTATCTAGAAATATCAAACCTACATCACATGAGTTGGCTAATAATTCATAATCAATCTTTGGTAATTGACTAAGTAACTTAGAATTCTTAGGATTTTCTTTATTAAAAAAATTCTCTAGCTTTCCAAACTCAGTTCCTGAGCCAACAATTAAAAAGTAGGATTGTTTATTTCCTTCATTAGCTCTTATACAATCAATTAAGAAATTAATACCTTGTGGTTTACCTAAATTTCCCCCATATACAAAAACTGTCTTATCTGTCGGGATGTCATACTTTTCTCTAATCTGAACTCTATCATTTTGTGAAACTTGAATGTTCATAGGTTCTATTGAATTAGGGCATACCTCAACAGTTTCCGAATCGATATTAGAATTATGTTTTAAAACATAATCAACATTTGCCTTAGACATGCAACCAATAAAGTCAGAGTTTCTGTATAAGTTTTTTTCTTTATGTCTAAAGTACCAATAGAAAGGGCCCTTTTTATTAAATATATTTAAATCAACTGCATTTTGAGGAAATATATCTTTAAGTAATAAATATGAGTTAGCTCCATCACGTTTTTTGACATATCTGATAACTTTATCAAAAGTAATTGGTGGAGTGGAATATAGCACTAAATCAAACTTTATATCAGCGTAGTATTTTTTCAACTCTTTTAAAAATAAATTCTCTATCATAATTGTAGAGATTCCTTTTTCAACTAAATTTACTTTTGTTATATTCCCGATTTTTACTCTTAAGAAGTTTACACCCTCTTCAACAGAGTGTTCAGTAGGTAAGTTTAGTCTTTTTTCTCTTGGACTTATCACAAACACGTTATGACCATTATCCCTAAACTCTCTTAAAAGATCTGTATATATTCCATTGTCCGCTATATTATTTAACCTACCTATCGATAGAAAAAGTATATTCACGAGCACACCCACTTATAGGATTTATTTCCTTATAATCTTCACTTCATTAAATTTCATCATATAAACATCTTCATCATACTGACCAATCACATCTTTATTCTCTATACCTTCAAGATTGTTAATAATCATCCGAGGAACATTCACTCCACACTCATAAGCATGAGGATACCCTCCGCCAAAACGTGGATTTACTTCAGAAATGTAATACTCTTCATTCACTTTAAAAATATCTATATCAATGATCCCTTTAAATTCTGCGACCTTAACAAACCTCTTGATCAAGTCAAACAACTCATCATCTTTAACTGATACTGATATATCCGTTTCACCAGCTCTCATTTTAATCTTCTCTTTTGTAAAAATTGCAACTGGAGCGCTTGATATCATATCGATGTAAGTATCTGCACCATATTCGATGCCATCCATAAACTCTTGAATCATTAAATTGTCATATCTGCTGAAAAGTAGTTCTATCTCTTCTTTGGTTGTGACTTTACTGATATTGATACTTGCACTGCCTTTTACAGGCTTAACAAACACAGGATATTCAATAAGTCCGGCATGAATATCTTTATAGAACAACTCTTTATCTACATAGCTACGAATAGTTTTAAAGCCGTTTTCAATTAAGAATTCATAGAATTGATATTTGTCGAAGCACATCTCGACCAAATCATAACCAGAAATAATAGGAGTTGTTCCTATCTTAAGAAATGCCTCCTTATTTTCTGCTAACAAACTTAGCTCAGG
>JAAYOS010000041.1 GCA_012520195.1 Clostridiales bacterium
GCCGGAAGGGCAGGTAGCTCAGCAAATAGAAAGGTACTGCTCAAATCCCTTGAACTCCCTGAAAGAATGTCAACAAAAGCGCTTATTGAAGTGGTAAATATCCTCTTCACGAAATCCGGGTTTGAGGAATATATAGAAGAACTACTAAAATAGACCAAAAAGTAGTGTGCTCCAAAACAGCGTTTTAAGCACACTACTTTTTTAGTGCATTTTATTGACTTTTGAAGCTACATAATTAGGGACTAGATAGTGCTTTACTGGAATACTCTGCCGGCACCAACATAATACTTCTTGTAGTAATTCTGAGATAGTGAAGTAATGGTCACAGGTTTGCCGGAGTTGACGGCATGAATGAAACTGTTGTTGCCGATGTAGATGCCTACATGTGTAGCTTTCTTGGAGCTTCCCGCGTTGAAAAAGACAAGATCACCAGGTAGGAGATCCGATTTGCTAATCGATAGAGTCTTGCCCATCTGGTTTGATGCTCCAGGATTAAGGGTGTAGCCAAAGTTCTTGAAGACGTAATACACAAATCCCGAGCAGTCAAAGCCTTCTGAAGGGGAGCGGCCTCCATACTTGTACTTAGTACCTATGTACTTTTTTGCGAAGCTCACAATCTCGCTCCGAAGGTCGGAAAAAGCGTCAGTAACTGACGGGTTATCGGTTATGTCTGTGTTGATTGACTCGGAAAGTTCGACAGCTGTCTGTTCTTTCTTTTTGATTTCAAGGTAGTCGGCATGAATATAGCCGGATAGCTCTCCGTACTCAATATGATACCATCCGTCCTTTATGCCGATGATCTTTGTGAAGGTTTTCTCTCTCAATTGAAAAAGAACTGGGTTCTGTGTTCCTGGATTGCTGCGAACATTAACGACCGAGCCTGTTACGACCCCATCTATTGGATTATCCGATAAGTCTTCTGTCGATGATATAGAAAGGTAATCCGCGGACATGAATCCTTCCTGGTAGTTGTAGTTGACTCGATACCAACCGCCAACTTTCTCGAGAACAATTACCTTCTCTTTTTCAGTTGCCACATCGATGACCCTTGAGGAGGTGGTATTGGAGGAGCGCATGTTTAACGCTCCGGCATTTACGGTACCACTTTCCAAGGCATAGGATGACACTGTAAGGGCGGCGATCACAAAAACCGATGCTGCTACTTTTCTAAAAAGCTGATTTATACAATGCATGACATCCTCCATTAAATGAGTGTGGATGTGTATATGATAAGATTTGCAATATTATGGTCTATGCGCTACTCGCTAAGAGCTCTAGTAAGCCAGACAGAAGCTAGATCCATAGCCTCATAGAGACCTTTTTTCTCACTCTTTTTCAAGACACGGTTTCTGGCCCTTATATTTGGATCGGTATGCTGGAGTTGAACCAAAACCTTTGTCGACTGCTCTAGGTCCTTAACTTTTGTTGAATCCATTATCTGCATCATGATGATGTATTTGTCGGTGATGTTGCCGTAATAAATCAGGTTGCCCTGTCTGAGCAGTGGAAAACCCCTGAAATTTAACAATTTTTGTTCGGACATTTGTACCTCCGTATTTATAATAAGGTTAGTAAAACTCATAAAAAACGTTGTCCAGGTTGCGTGTTTCTGTATTATTATAGTGACGTCCAATACATAGTACGTAAAAACCGTAACAATTTGTTACTAATTTTACCACAGTGATTGTTTTATGTCAAACACCCAATCTTTCCATTAAGTAAGGGGTAACATCACTCGATGCTACCCCTGTATCTAAAATGTTATTTTCTCAGTCAGTCAGATAGTGACGGACAAGTTCCTGCATAAGTTCATCCCGGTCAATCTTACGGATCAAACTTCGGGCGTTCCTATGATTAGTTATATATGTGGGGTCTTCCGAAAGCAAATAACCGACAATTTGATTAATTGGGTTGTATCCCTTCTCCATAAGAGACTCATATACGGCGGTAAGTATTGCTTTCATCTCTAGCCTATGTTCGTCGGCCAGATTAAACTTTCGAGTATTATCCATACATTAAAACCCCCTTTTGCTTATTTCTACTATTTATATTCTACCTCCAAATCATCTGACTGTAAAGGGTTTTAGTAAGATTTTCAATTTGAAGACAGATGAACTAGATTATCGTTGGAGAGAGATCAACGCAGTACTGCGCCGAATTCCTTGCCCAAAGCAGAAAGAGAGAGGTTGAAGAGGTCATCTACCTCCGCGTCTGTAAGCGTCCGGTCCGCATGTCTGTAAATTAGTGAGAGAGCTACGCTCTTCTTACCCTTTGGCACCTGATCTCCGGTGTACACATCAAAGATTTCACAGCTCTTCAAGAGTTCGCCAGATACGCGGAGTACAGTGTCTACAAGGTCTCCCGCGGGCACAGATTGGTCGCATACAACCGCCATATCCCGCTCAATAGAAGGGAACTTGTCAATAGGCCTATACATAGTCTCTTGCTGTATCGAGTCGAACATGGTGTTAAAGTCGAGCTCAGCTGCGTATACCCTTGTGTCGATGCCATAGCTATCTGTTACAGCAGGGTGAACCTGGCCAAATACGCCAATTAGTTTTGATCCTGAGTACACTTCTGCACACTGGCCTGGGTGGTAGGCAGGGTGCTTATTGCTCTTGATAAACCGGTAATCGATCCTTAGGGACTCAAGAACTACCTCTAAGTCTCCCTTCAGATCAAAGAAATCGAACTCTTCATCGTACACGCCAAGTGTGACTACTTTTCTCTCTTCAGGGAGATCATCATTTCTTGGGTGGTAGACGGTGGCCAGTTCAAACAGATGTGCCCAATCATTTCGATTCTTGTAATTCCGCCCGAGTGCCTCCATCATCGAAGGGAGTGACACAGTGCGCATAATGCTAGTATCCTCACCTAATGGGTTCATAATCCTTACTGAATTACGTAGCGGGCTGTCTCCAGGCATCCTGATTTTGTCATAACTTGATGTTCCAATGAAAGAGTAAGTTATTATGTCGCTATAACCTAAGGCGTATAAGGTGTTTTCGATTACTTTCTCAGTTCTCTGCTGCTGACTTAATGCTCCAATTGTTATATCGCCCTTCATCAGGGTCATGGGAATGTTATCGTAGCCGTAAAGTCTTGCAACCTCTTCTGCCAAATCGTGAACGATTTGAACATCCTGGCGCCAGGACGGAACACGAACGGTGTTACCGTCTATTTCAAAGCCCAGCCTATTCAGAATACTCTTCATAAAGTCTTCTGAGAGTTGAGTCCCAAGGATACTGTTAATTCTATCAGCATCCAGCTCGAGGGAAGTTCTCTCTTGCGGAGCAGGGTAACAGTCAATAATTCCTTCAATTACACGTCCAGCACCTAGAAGCTCAATGAGCTCGCATGCTCTTTCAAGTGCTGGTATAACATTCTCAGGGTCGAGACCCTTTTCAAATCGTGCAGAGGATTCTGTGCGCATTCCAATAGAAGTTGCAGTTCTTCGAACGGAGGGGCCGTCAAAGTTGGCGGATTCAAAAACAATGACCTTGGTATCCTCAGTTATCTCACTGTTTGCACCGCCCATAACTCCCGCAATAGCTATTGGCTTTGTCTCATCACAAATAAGGAGGGTATTCTCCATAAGAGTGCGCTCTTTATCATCGAGGGTATCAATGGTTTCTCCTTTACCGGATGTCCTTACCACGATTTTTTTGCCGTCAATGCATGAATAGTCGAACGCATGCATGGGCTGACCGTACTCGAGCATTACATAGTTTGTGATATCGACAATATTGTTGATTGGTCTGACTCCACTTGCACGCAATCTCTCGCGCAACCAGGCAGGGGAAGGCTCGATTTTCACGTCAGTTACGACCCTTGCTGCGTAACGAGAGCAGAGATCGCTCTCAATCTCGACCTCGAGGTAGTCTGAAATATCGCCATGACCCGCTTTTACTGTGGGACGTGATATGTTGAGCGGCCGTTCGAATACGGCTGAGGTCTCCCTGGCAAGGCCAATCACACTCAGGCAGTCGGGTCTGTTGGGTGTTATTTCGAACTCAGCGACACTGTCATCCAACCCAAGAACCGGTCTAATATCATCGCCTAGTTCTACATTATCTAGAGAAATATCGTTATTATCATCGCTGAGTATCAAAATGCCGCTTGAGTCGGTTCCAGGAAAATCATTCGAGGTTACGGATAACTCATCAATAGAACAGAGCATGCCATCGGAAGCGACACCGCGCATGGTCGTTTTTTTGATTTCAATGCCGCCGGGTAATGTTGCGCCGTCAAGTGCTACAGGCACAATGTCGCCTACTTTAATGTTGTTTGCACCGGTAACTATAGTCACAGAATCGCTTTTGCCAACATCAACAGTGCACACAAGCAACCTGTCGGCATTCGGATGTTGAGCGACTTCCATTATTTTACCAACAACTACATTTGTTATATCGGCTCCGGGGTATGAATACCCTTCGATAATTGAGCCGGACATAGTCATTGCGGCTGCGAAATCACGGTCAGATATATCGGTAATATCAACAAAATCATTGAGCCATTTTCGGGACAACTTCATATATAACAATCCTCACTTTCAAAACTGCGACAGAAAACGCATATCGTTCTCAAAGAGCAATCTCATATCTTCAATCTCATAACGTAGCATGGTCATACGTTCGGTACCAAGTCCAAAAGCAAACCCTGTATATACTGTAGGATCGATGTTGCAGTATTCGAGAACTCTCGGATGGACTACACCGCATCCCAGCATCTCAATCCAGCCCTCGCCCTTACAGACCCTGCAGCCCTGTCCCCGACACGCAAAGCATGATAGGTCCATCTCTGCTGATGGCTCAGTAAAGGGAAAATGGTGAGGTCTAAAACGAGTTTTTATGTCCTTGCCGTATAGCTCTTTGAAGAGTGTATCTAAAGTTCCTTTTAGGTCTCCCATAGTGATGTTCTTATCGACAACAAGACCCTCTATCTGATGAAACATAGGGGAGTGGGTAGCATCAACATCGTCCTTTCTGTAGACTCTGCCGGGTGCTATTAAGCGTATGGGAGGGCTCATGTTTTCCATTGCACGAATTTGAACGGAAGATGTCTGCGTTCTCAGTAGGAGGTCATCGGAAAAATAGAAGGTGTCCTGAACGTCTCGAGCAGGGTGTCCTTCAGGAGTGTTAAGCGCAGTAAAGTTGTAGTAAGGAGTCTCTATCTCTGGGCCTTCAGCAACCACAAAACCCATGCTCCTAAATATTTCAACTATCTCATCCTGGAGGATATTCATCGGGTGTTTATGACCCAAGACCTTACGTTTTGAGGGGAGAGTAATGTCTAGGTCCTCATCCTGAAGCTTTTTCTCCAACTCCAAAGCTTCAATTTCAACCGAGCGCTTCCCGAGCATCTCCTCAATTCTATTTCTTACATCGTTTGCAAGTGCACCCATAACTGGTCTCTCTTCGGGTGCAAGGGAACCCATCTGCTTAAGTATAGCAGTAAGCTCCCCCTTTTTCCCTAAATACCGGACTCTCAGCGATTCAAGTTCACGGCTATCTGAAGCCCGAGAAAGTGCTTCTTCAGCAGATACTTTTAAGCTCTCTAATTTTTCTCTCATATCAAAATCCTTTCCCCGGACAGAAGTAATACTCCGGATCTATATGAAAAAAGCTCCATCCTCAATGGGACGAAGCTTATCTTCGCGGTACCACCCAAGTTCAGTCAAACGACAGCACTCGACGGAGCAAATGCTCCTTACCTTAACGCGGCTCACGCCGTTTCCTAACAGCTGTTATTGGCCTTCAGAAACGGGGCTCGAGGGTGAACTTCACGTGGTGGTTTTGGCATGCGACTTTCAGCCGATGATCGCATTTCTCTTTCCGCAACCGCTCCTCGCTACTCTCCCTGTCAATGCCTTTTGCATATTGGAATTATTCTATACTATTGTGCAAAAATTTGCAAGTGAGAAGATTCAGCAAATTGACTAGAAAACGGGCTTATGCGTCCTCCCAGTTATGCCAGATTTGCTGGACATCGTCGTTATCTTCCAGCATATCTATGAGCTTTTCCATGTTCTTTATGGACTCTTCGTTTTCGAGCTTTACGTAATTCTGAGGAACCATCTCTACCTGTGCACTTACAAAGCTGTAATCCAATTTCTCCAAGGCCTCACGCACAGTACTAAATTCATTTGGGTCGGTAAAGATTATATAGGTCTCTTCCTCAATTTCTATGTCCGAAGCCCCCGACTCGATGGCGTCCATCATCATCGTGTCCTCATCGATGTCGCCGCGTTCTATAACGATTACTCCCTTATTGTCAAAGGACCATGAGACACAGCCGGTTGCTCCAAGGTTTCCACCGTACTTATCGAAATAATGGCGTACATCGGAAGCTGTGCGGTTACGGTTGTCAGTCATAGATTCTACTATTACTGCTACACCTTCTGGGCCGTATCCTTCATATATTACGTTTTCATAATTTGATTGGTCAACGTTGCCCGCGGCGCGGTCGATGACTCGTTTGAGGTTATCGTTTGGAACATTTGCGGCCTTTGCTTTAGCAATGACATCGCGCAGCCTAGCGTTTGTGTCGGGATTTGGACCTCCCTCCCTTACAGCGACGATAATTTCACGTGAGAGCTTTGTGAATATCTTCGCCCTCTTTGCGTCGTTTTTATTCTTCGTCGCCTGTATGTTTTTCCATTTTGAGTGACCGGCCATAAGTAAAACTCCTTTATCGTTATCTTACAATATATTCAAAAAGCGTGTTTAGCCTAGTATGTTTTCCCGAGAGCCACAAAACGCCAAAGAGAGCTTCAAGGCCTGTCGCGATGTGGTACTTGGCATGGCTTACATTCTTTGGAACTGTCTTTGTACGCGCATTGCGACCTCGCCTGACTATATCCAACTCCTCTTCAGAAAGTATATCCTTTATTCTCTGAAAGGCATCGAACTGCGCTTCGGCGCTCACATATTTGAGTGCCTCGTTGTGCATAGATTGGTTTGTCAGATCTGATGAAGTAATCAGCCATGTCCGCACCATCAACTCGTAAACAGAGTCGCCCAGATGTGCAAGCGCGAGCATACCGTGTGAAGATATTTCCCGCTCCTCTTGGGTAATGTTAAATAAGTCCAATTAAAGTCTCCTTTACAGCTTTGTTATGAACTTTGATGCGGTCTTCAGCATTAACCGTTTCTTGCCTTCGGAGAAATCCACTTCAACAAGTGCATCGCCGCCCATGGGTGTGACATTAACAACCTTTCCTTCCCCAAAAGCTTTATGAGTAATGTTGTCTCCACTCTTCAAAGATATCATTTGGGTATTCGAGGCGGAAGTGGGGGAGAAGCGTGTGCTGACGGCAGCCCTTTGGGACTTTCTACTGGAAGTTTGCCCCACACTGAAGTCGTTGAACTGCGGTCGGTATGCATTTCTACTTGACTGGACAGAACTATCTTCCATGTACTCCGAGCAACTGGAAGGAATCTCTTCAACAAATCTTGATACTCGGTTATATGAGGTGCGGCCAAATAGCATCCGTGACCTGGCATGAGTGATATAGAGCTTCTTTCGCGCCCTTGTTATTCCAACATAGCAGAGACGGCGCTCCTCCTCCATCTCCTCCTGATAACCGATGTTTTGAAAGCTCGGGAAGATGCCCTCCTCCATGCCTATGAGAAATACAGTTGGGAACTCAAGGCCTTTAGCGCTATGGATCGTCATAAGGGTGACCGAATCTGCGTCGTTATCATAGTTGTCGATATCGGTGAAAAGAGATACCTCGTCAAGGAAGCCGGCAAGTGTAGGCTCATCCGACTGCTCACTATAGGTTATAGTACTACTCTTAAGTTCGAGAATATTCTCGATTCTGGTATTGGCACTCTGATCTGTAAGGGTTTTCTCCTCCAGGTGGCTGAGATAGCCGGACTGCTCTAGAACCGCGTCATACAACTCGGATAGAGGCAATACATCGGCTAGCTTTTGAAAATTACGGATCATCTCGGCGAAGGTTATAAGCCTATCAGATTGTCTAAGGAGCTGTTCATATGAGGAGGCCTTCTCGACAATGTCAAACATTGATTGGCCTGTCGACTGGGCGATGTCCTCAATAATCTCGATGGTCCTGGTGCCGATTTTTCGAGGAGGGTTATTAATGATCCGTATAAGCCGCAGATCATCATCTGGATTACGTATTACGTGCAGGTAGGCGAGCATGTCCTTTATCTCAGCCCGGTCATAGAAACGCGTGCCTCCAATGATGCGATAGGGGATTGCATTTCGCTTAAATGCATCCTCTATTCTGTTTGACAGTGCGTTCATACGGTAGAGAATCGCGTAGTTTCCGAATTTATCTCCAGACTGGTAACCCTCAAGGATAGACTTCGCTATAAAGTGCGCTTCATCCGCCTCGCTCTCAGACATATATACGCATATCCTCTCGCCTTCAGAGTTGGATGTCCAGAGGTTCTTACCCTTTCTGCCATTATTATTTTCTATGACTCCGTTTGCTGCTTTTAGTATGTTGCCGGTACTACGATAATTCTGTTCAAGCTTGATTACTCTACAGCTTTTGTGTTTTTTGTCAAAGGAGAGTATGTTTTCGACTGTTGCACCCCTGAACCTATATATAGATTGATCGTCATCTCCAACCACACAGATATTCTTCCAATACCCAGCTAAGGTGTTAGCTAACATATACTGTAGATTGTTTGTGTCCTGGTACTCATCGATCAATACATATTTAAACTTATGTTGATAGTATTCACGTACGTCGTCGTAGCGATTCAAGAGTGTTACTGTGAGTAGGATTATGTCGTCGAAATCTAGTGCGTTTGCATTTTTTAGTCGACGTTGGTACTCGGCATAGGCTTTAGCGATACGTGACGCATGGAAGGACGATGAGTCAGTAAAAGTCTTCTCATAGTCGTTCGGTGGGACCATCTTATCCTTTGCTATGCTTACGAATTTGAGAACTGACTTTGGTGTAAAAGTGTTATCCAAGATGTTAAGGTCGGAAAGTACCGATTTCATAACTCTTTGACTGTCATCTGTGTCATATATTGTGAAGCTTCTGCTGTAGCCCAGCCGCTCGATGTCTCTGCGCAAAATTCTGACACAGGCAGAGTGAAAGGTGGAGGCCCACACATCTAGTGCGCCGTTGCCAAGCCTGTCGACAAGGCGTGACTTAAGCTCATCAGCTGCCTTATTAGTAAAGGTTATGGCAATAATGGACCACGGGGCGACCGGGTCGACAGCGCACAGTGCTTCAGCAGCACGCCGTTTTGTTTCATCGGGTGATTTGACATAACTCTCTAGGAACTCAACATCTTTTTCTGAAATATCTGGAGGAATGTCGTCAGTATCAGACGCTCTTCCATATTTTATTAGGTTTGCGATACGTTGTATTAGGACTGTTGTTTTGCCGCTTCCTGCGCCAGCAAGGACTAATAATGGGCCTTCAGTCGCCATGACCGCCTTAAGCTGCATGTCGTTGAGACCTCCAAAGTCCATCTTTATAATTTCTTCTCGTGCGTCCAGAAAGCGTTTTTTCAGGTTGGAATGCAAATAAATTCCTCCAAGGTTGTAATGAGTTTGAACAAAATTATACCATAGGTCCATTGAATGCGTCAAACTTGACATAAGAGCTTTTAGGTATCTGTTTTGTTTGAGAATCCGTGTTGATTAACTTCGGATGTATACCGGATGTCTACTAGAAATGCAATAGCTTTTTGGAATCATTTACTTTGAAAAGAAATTGTTGTAAAATAAGAGTAAACACAATTTGATAGAGAGAGGGTGTGCTATATCGATGTATTTTAGGCAGGCAAATACAGATGACATCGAAAAAGTGACCGAGCTTGCACATCTCTTGTGGGGTGACGTGCCCTACGAAGAGTTGCGTGAGGACATAGAGAGAGTTATTCAAAGAAATACTGAAGTAATCATCATGGCGTTGGAGGGTGAGTACTGTATTGGATTTGCCCATTGTGCACTTCGATACGATTACGTTGAAGGCACATCGGGATTGGGTAATGTAGGTTATCTTGAAGGTATCTATGTGCGTGAGAACTATCGCAAGAAAGGTATTGCCCGCATACTATGCGAGATCTGCGGAGACTGGGCAAGGCAAAACGGTTGTACTGAGTTCGGAAGCGATTGCGAGATCGACAATATTGCAAGTTACAACTTTCACACGAGTATTGGCTTTACAGAGGTTAACAGAATAGTCTGTTTTGTGAAGAAGCTGTAGTCATTAAAGGAGCTCCCCGATTCCAATGAAGTAATGGAATCAGGGAGCTTAAGTTCAATATTCACTCACTCTAGCAGGGTATTGATTGCTTCGAGCAACGTTTGCTTGCTTATCGCTCCAATATAGCCTGATACTATGTACCCTTCAGCGTCAACGAATAATGTGGTGGGGTAGGATGTAATTCCGTAACTGAGTGATGCATCAAGACCGATGTCATAAAAGACAGGAAACTCGAATCCGTTACTCATAACATACTCACGACCGGATGTCTCAGTCTCTCTTCTCCCGTCCACAACATTTATCATCATAAATTGAACCTTCTCTCCAACCTCGGAATAAGCCTCGTTGAAGTCTGGCATCTCCATTTTGCAGGGTCCGCACCATGAGGCCCAGTAGTTGATTACAATAGGAGTGCCTGTAAAGTCGCTTAGGTTTACAGTGTTTCCATACACGTCAACAACTTGAAAATCTGGTGCTTCAATGCGATCTTCAGCATGATTCTCGGCATCGTCGATATCTACTTTAGCTTCATGCTTTTGAATAAGTTCTGTATATGCCAGATAGGCTAGCAAAAGTATAAGCGCGAGTATAATCACTATGACAAATATTGATCTCTTTTTTACCATATATACGACTCCTTTGGAGGCTTTCTATAAATCTGATAGAACTCTTAGAACTGAACCGAATATACCGCTTATCATAAGTAATCCAATAATGATCAAGAACAAGCCAGATGCAATGCTTATAACCCTGTAATTTCTCTTTATGAAATCGAAAGAAGTTTTCAACTCATCAAGTAACAAGGCGCTCAGCATGAAGGGTATACCGAGACCAAGGGAATAGATAAGTAACATAATAATCCCTTTTAAGATTCCACCAGTTGAAGCGGCCATCATAAGAGCAGAGCCTAGAAACGCACCTACACATGGGGTCCAGCTAATTGAAAACACAATGCCGAACAAAACTGACTGAACGAATCCACCGGTGTTATACTTCATCTCTCTGCTAGATTGGAAATTAAGAAAGGGCAATCTCAACACGCCCATGAAGTTAAGCCCAAGAAGTATCATCACAATTCCTGCAATGATGCTTACAATATGGCTGTATGTAGTCAGAAACACTCCTATTGTTCCCATGAATGCTCCCAAAACTACAAAAACAATGGTAAACCCGAAAATAAACCCAAAGGCGTTTTTGATGGTAGAGTGTCTGCGGAATGATCCGTCACTGCCTGCAATATAGGATAAATAAACAGGTATCATCGGAAGGAGACAGGGGGATATAAATGTAAGAATGCCCTCGAGGAACAATATAAAGTATATCAACATCAAACCTCCTTGAACGATCATATCTCTATCAATATACAGGGAAGTAGATAAAGAGTCTGTGACTTTATTACACTCTATCACTGCACGAGTATCACTGTGATGCATAAAAAATTAACGGAATCTGATTATATCACGTTGTATTTAAGAGTGTAAAGCACTATCTAGCATCGCTACAAGACGTGGATCTTGTGTGTCCATTTTTGCCACTTGCAATTATTGCTTGTTGTGTTATCATTTATGCAATTGCGTAACAAATTTACGTAACGCGAATTTAAGGAGTGATAATATTGTCCCGTAGAGATGAAGGTTCTCCATCTTTCCCATCTGATCTAAAAATCTCAAACAGAGCTCAGATCATCCGCTCATTCCTTGATGGAAGCTCTTTAAGTGCAAATGATATTGCCGCTTCAACAGGATTGAGCCGTCAGACGGTAATGAAATCGATTCTATTCTTTGTTGAGAAAGGCGTTCTTGCAACTGATGGGAAGGGCAAATCTACCAATCTAGGGGGTAAACGCCCGAAACTTTTCTCCTTATCGCGTGACAAATATCTCGTTTCCATAACTTTATGGCCTAACGATATCCGGCTCAATCTATTCGATATCTCTGGCAGGCAAATCGATAGAATCTCGTTGGTATCCACGCTTCCGTCCGACCCCAAGGTGGCAATGGACAAAGCAGGTCAACTATTGGAGAATCTTTTGTCCAGAAACAAAGTAAGCAAATCCAACTGCGTTGGAGTTGCCCTTTCTACTTCAGGTATCATTAACTACAAAAACATACACTTGCGTTATAACTCCCAGACTCCTCAATGGGGCACAGATGTTCCATTAGGGGACTATTTGGCCGAATATCTTGATCCAGAGACGATTATTTTTTTCGAGAATGCAGGGAAGATGACAGCGCGCCCATATATTATGGAGCCGTCGCTTAGGGATAAGCGCGTATTAGTGGTTTTTGCTCTGTGGGGATTAAGTTGCTCTCTCTTGGAAAGTGGAAGAATGATTGACGGGAAGAACTCACTAATCGGAGAGGTTGGACATATGACAATCGATCCGGCGGA
>JAAYOS010000042.1 GCA_012520195.1 Clostridiales bacterium
ATCTCAGATGTGCTTAGCCGCACAGATACTGTTGAAGTGTGGCACGTATGGTTGGACTACGGTTACTATGAATATGACGAAAGACCGATAATAAAAAAGAAAACCCTTCATATAGATGAAATAAGTCCTGAAGATATACGGGAAATTGATAATGCTGTGATTTGGGAAAATCCCAATTCTATCAGTCCGATATTTTATTGTTTGGAAATAATAAAGTGAAGAGGAAATAAAGGCACACAGTAGGGAGTAAGGATATGGAACTTTCCTGCGATGAAAGAGTGTTGAAAGAAATGGATGAAGATACTAAAAAGCCTTATACTAATTCATTATTGTCGCTTGCTACGGGAAAGCATATTTTAAATGGAAGTCCTCTTGCTTTTGGCGAAGGAAATGTAGAAGGCAGAATCAAAAGAGTGTTAAACTAAATTGAAATAAATGGAAAGGACGAAGTGAAATTATGTTTACAGATATAAAAATCACAGTACCTAAAGATTGTGGTAATGCACCAAAAAAAAGAATATTAAAGGATTTTAATGTATCTTTAATAATTAAAGATTATACTACCCTAACAGAAAACATAGCTGATGATATAACTTGGAATATCGTTGGTGATGAAGTTATTGAAGGAAAAAGTGAGTTTATTAAAAAAATAGACGAACTTTATAAAGACAAAATCACTGAATTATTAATACATGACATTATCACTCATGGTTATGTAGCCTCTGCACATGGTAAGGTAATAGGAACGAATGAATATCTTCATTTCTGTCATATATTTAAATTTACCGGTGCTAGTAAGACTGCAAAGATAAAGAAGATAACATCATATATAATTCCTGTAACATTTTAAAACTTGCTCGAATGTATTTTTATTTTGACTTCATAATATAATAAAAATTTTTATTGGCATATTGAATGTTTTTTTATATGAGGATGGGTATATGAGCCAAAGCAAATTGAATAGTGAAGTGACAGCATTTTTAGATAGTTTGAAACATTCCTTAAGAGATGAGATTGAATGCTTAAGAAAAATAATTATGAGCACAGAGTATGACCTAAATGAGGGAATAAAATGGAATGGTCCTAACTACAGCATAAATGGTGAAGACCGTATCACAATAAGAATAAACCCGCAAAAGCAGCTTCAAATTATATTTCATCGTGGAGCTAAGGTTAAGGAGCCGCTGGATAAAAGATTACTAAGTAAGAATTATGATATTTTGATATGGAAGGAAAACGATAGAGCAATTGCATCATTTAAGAGTTTAAATGAAATACAGGAAAATAGTCAAATGATACGAGAAATTGTTGAGAAATGGATAGAAGCAACAACTTAACGATTCTATATTTGAAACTCAGTAAGGTGCTTTCTGTACTTTAGCGGCACAAATTGACGCTGTAGTTTTAGGTTTATTCTTGATTCGTTAGCAATGATCTTGAAATACGTCCGCCACAAGTTTTCATATTCAGCATCTTTTGGTAGGGGTGGATTGTCTCTCGGAAGAGAGGTAATATGCCATCCTGCTGGGGTTGACAATATCGCCTTATAATGACGCAAATTTCTAATAATAAAGTTGGACTGAGGGAAGCGACTGTGGAAGTGTTCACCGATAAGCTCAAGTACGTCAAAATGTGGTTCGATATCTGCAGCATATAGGTTCTCGGCCAGCTTTTTGAAGCGGACAAACTGCAGCATGCGCTCTGCTTCACGGCTCACCTTTCTCTGTATGGAATCAAGTTTACATACCGCTTCGTGGGTGCGCTGCTCAAATGGGTCCTTCCCGGAAGATAAGCCAATCCTGATAACCGACAGCATAATGTTCTCGATTCCATCATCGTGGGAAAGCCAAGCCTTGTAAAGCTGTTCAAGCACTCGCGGGCCAAGCTTGCGCAATCCCTTTTGTACCCTGTCGGATTTTGCTACATTAGTGATGACATTATGCGAGCCATATAAAGTGAACGGAACATTTTCGGTTGTGGGTTGAATAATAGCTTCATTGTCCTTGGCACTGTAAATATCAAAAATTGCGGTCATCAGACCGTCGAAGGTACTGTCGTAATAATAGACCATAAAAGACCACCCGAACTCAAATTTTAACCGGTTGCAGTGCGGCACGCGTGGAGTCGGACAATGAGAGCTTGCTTCCTCCTTGGAGCAGGGATGTTGAAGGAGTGTCAAACAGTGACATCTGTGGATAGGGGGTTCCCTCGGAAAGAATGTCGCGAAGTATTGGGCTGTCCGGTGACACCGTGGCGGCAAACCTGCCTTTTGCGGTTACAAAATATATTGCTCTCTTAATGACGCACCCCATTTTTCTCATGTCATCGAGATCCAGCTTTTTATGCCTTCTCGCTTCGATTATACGCCTAGCCGAAGTTACCCCGATTCCAGGAACTCGCAATAGCAGCTCATATTCAGCTGAGTTAATGTCTACAGGAAATAACTCGGGATGCCGTAATGCCCAGGCGCATTTTGGGTCGAGATTTAGGTCCAGGTTGGGGTTTTCGCTGTCGACGATCTCATCTGCGTCAAACCGGTAAAAGCGCAACAGCCAGTCGGCCTGGTAGAGTCTGTGCTCCCGAAGCAGAGGTACCGGTCTGTCGGGCCCGGGCAGTATGGGATGGCGGCCCACAGGAATATACGCAGAATAGTATACTCTTTTCATGTTGTACCTGTTGTAAAGGCTTTTTGTAAGCTGGAGTATTGAAAAGTCGCTTTCCGGAGTGGCGCCGACTATAACCTGAGTGGTCTGACCTGCGGGTGCAAACAGCGGAGCAGACGTGAACAGCTTTCGCTCTTCAAGGTTTTGCAGCTTGTTTGATTTTATCGCCTCCATGGGTCTGATAATCGCGGTCTTCTTTTTCTGGGGTGCCAGCAGTTTTAGCGACTTTTCTGATGGGAGCTCGATGTTGACGCTCAACCTGTCCGCAAGTAACCCGGCTTCGTATAACAGCAACGGATCCGCTCCCGGAATAACCTTCAAATGGATGTACCCATAGAAGCGGTACGACTTTCGCAGTATACGGAGTGTTTTTAACATAAGCTCCATGGTATAGTCAGGATTGTGCACCACGGCAGAACTGAGGAACAACCCCTCAATATAGTTGCGGCGGTAGAACTCAGCGGTAAGGGCTGCAAGCTCTTCTGGTGTGAATGTGGCGCGGGGCACGTCATTTCCCCTGCGATTGACGCAATATGAGCAGTTATACACACATTCATTCGACATCAGTACTTTTAGTAGAGATATACACCTGCCGTCAGCGGCCCACGAATGACAAATTCCTGCCATATGGGCGTTTCCAAAGCCGTCTTTACCGGCACGTCCGCTGCCCGAGGATGAGCAGGAGGCATCGTACTTTGCGGCACCACCTAAAATTTTCAGTTTTTCTTCCAACATATTATCTACCCGATCTATTGGAGAGTAAGTGTAGGTGTTATTTGATATCAATTATATCATATGTAATATAGATAATCAAACATTTGTTCGAGTGACTTGTGTGTTTTTTTGGCCCCCGGTATCTCACAAATTTAGATAAAGAATGCTACTCCGATATGCAGAATTCGAGGTGTATGATATGATATATAGACTTCCGGAAGCAAATGATAAAGCTATGCTTCATGAATATATTCAAGAACATTACGATAATCGAGATGTGGCAGGATTTTGGCAGAGCGCCGTGGAGCGATTATCGTTATTTCCAAACGGAAATCCTGATTAGAATTAAGTTGTGGTATTACGCCGAAAGAAAAGCTAGTAAAAAGAAACAATATTATTGATTGCGCAATATATAAATGATACAATTTGAACATGTGCTGACGGATTGCTATAACAGCAATTTGCAATGATTATGTATGGTATAAGAGCATAAGCGATAAGAATTGAATAAGGAGGTTACATAATGATTCGACATTTTTCTATTAACAAACTAGATAGTCGTTGCCTGTAGGTATGTATCAGTTTTAATGTCTGCAATCCTCAAAGCAAAAGGAGTACCATGTCGTTCAAGAGCCGGATTTGCTCCATATATTCATAATAATCAAAGCGGTGATCATTGGATAAATCAGTATTGGAATGAAAAAGAGGGCAGATGGATAAATTTTGATGCTGATGGTTTTTTTGAAGAAGAAGATTTAGGTTTTGATCAATATGACATACCAATGGATTGTTTTGACTGGTCAGCAAAAGCATGGCTTGATATTCGGAGAGGAAAAGTAGATGGTTCACGATTCGTGTATTCAGACGGATTAGGAACAAATTCGTTAAAAGCGGTTGTACGAGGTATATTCTACGATCTTCATGCTTTAATGAATGATGAAATATCTTATCGATTTCAGCCTAGCTATATAGATGGCAAATTCGAAAAACTTACAAAAGAAGATCTGATTGAAATTGATGAACTAGCGATGCTGATGCTAGAACCCGATCTAAATTTTGACAAGCTTAATGACATTTGGAATACAAATCGAAAGTATCGAATAATGAATAGCCCACTAGTTGGAGATTGGGATAATCAATATATTATACAGAATTGATATCGCGCCTGCAGGCCATTATGCTACTGGTTTAACTGAATTGCATTCGAGTAAATTAACCCATAAAAATAACATAACGGAGGAAATGAACTATGGCTAATATTAAAAGATATCATGTAAACGAAGAAAATGCATGGTCAGAAGTGGTAGAGGCTGGAGATTTTGTGTTTTTGAACTTCTGTGTAGGAAATGTTGGACAATCTGTTGAAGCGCAGATACATGGTGCATTGGATGATATGGAACATCACTTAAAAGAGATTGGTTTGACTTTAGAATCTGTAGTTAAGGTAGATGTTTTATTAAGAGACGCATGGAATATACCTATCATGG
>JAAYOS010000043.1 GCA_012520195.1 Clostridiales bacterium
AAAACATGCATGCTTCCCATTGATTCATCTACGAGATACGTGTAGCCATCGTCTTGCATCATACCGAGCAGTAACTCAAGTGAGTTTTCAGGCTGTGCCAAAATGACACGCGGCGATTCCTGTATCTCAACGTAATCGATGTCAGTGAATAATATTTTAGCCAAGCCAACACCGCTCGATAGTGCATTAGCTGTCTCAAACTTTATGTAAGAGAGAAAGGACGCTGCACAAATCAAGAATATGGCGATAATTATGATGATTAAGATGTTTTTTATTGCTCTGATCATGATCACTCCCAATTGTTTTCGTAAGCCTGTTTATATATGTTTATCAGCTCACCCACTAAACTCTTGAGCAGTCTCAATCTTTTAATACATTGTAGCACATAATTAATTCTAATTCATCAATTGAATTACTCATTTTTATGCATTTTTCTATCACATTTTGATGGGGTGATGCAGAACGCAGCAAAATCCGGTAAGCAAACATTGCTGCCTACCGGATCATAGCTCGTTATGTAAAGTAACCGTTGCTATAGAAGAACTAAAGTTTAGCGTGCTAGGTAACGATCGAGAGCATAATGTAAAAATCCTGTACCTGTAAATGTGAAGCGACTAAACCCACATCTAAGGAGGTTCACACTATGCCCTACAATGATTATATAAAATGTTCTAAGCTTAAAGATTGCAATCTATATCTCCCTGCGTCCTTCAAGCGCGCGACCGAGTGTAATTTCGTCGGTAAACTCCAAGTGACTTCCCATGGGGATTCCGTAAGCGAGCCGAGTTACCTTTATATCGAACGGGTTTAGTAGACGCGATATATATAGTGCGGTGGCTTCACCCTCTGTGTCTGGATTTGTGGCCATTATAACTTCCTTTATCGTTCCAGTGTTCACGCGGGCAAGCAACTCTTTTATACGGATATCATCTGGGCTCACATGGTTCATCGGCGAAATGACACCGTGGAGAACATGGTACAGGCCCCTGTACTCATAAGTTCGCTCAATAGCTGCGACGTCCTTCGGTCCGGACACGACGCATATGGTAGATGTGTCCCTGCCCTTTGCAGTGCAAATCGAGCAGAGCTCTTCAACGGCTAGGTTTTGACAGTTACGACAAAACTTTATTTCCTTCTTGGCCTTGGTAAGTGCCTCAGCGAAACTCTTCGCCTCCTCCTCCGGTAGTGAGAGGATGTGGAAGGCAAGCCGCTGCGCCGTCTTTCGCCCAATTCCGGGTAGACGTGCAAAGTGGTCTATAAGATTTTCGACCGGTGCGGGGAAAAATTGCATATTATACTTCCTTCAAAAGATGAAAACGTCAATATATCAATATATAAAAATGTATCCTTAGAACAGACCTGGCATCGACAGTCCGCCTGTGATGCGGCCCATCTCTTCCTCCATTGTGGTTTCGGCTGTGCGCAGCGCTTCATTAACTGCTGCGATAATCATATCCTGAAGCATCTCCACATCATCTGGATCCACCGCTTCGGGGTCTATCTCAAGCTTTTCAAGCGTCTTTTTACCTGTAACGGTTGCAGTTACGACGCCGCCGCCTGCAGATGCTGAGAACGTGCGCTCTTCCATCTCCTGCTGCAAGTCGAGCATGTCTTGCTGCATTTTCTGAATCTGCTTCATCATGTTCTTCTGTCCACCGCCCGGCTGGTTTGGGAATTTTCTCGCCATACTGTACCTCTCTTCCTGAATATATCGAATTGCTGATATTTTTCAATGATAATATATCAACTAAGATTTTACTCTTCTACTTTTATGATATCGAACTCTGCTTGTCTATCCGCTAACTTTTTCAGGTTATCGTCACTACCGAGCTTTGTCTGCTCATATCCTAGCCTATCAGAACCAACAACATCCGTCTTAATATCTGTACCAAGGATGATACTTGCTTCTCTATTGATAGCTTCCAAGATCTCTGTCTTTTTTAAGATATTTCTCATGAGCGGTATATCAGTAACGATACATAGACGCGAACCCTGCAGAATGGGTGTTTGTACTGATTTTAGGAACGAGTATTCGGATGGGGGCAGGTTTGGTTCAATCCGTTGAAGAATCCTCTTCCATAAATCAGAATGGCTTCGGCCATCTTCGCCAGATTGTGTCTGATCAGGGGCTATACGTGTTGAAACCTCAGCTTCTCCCATAGTAGGTGCAGCCATTTCAGGAGATACCTCGTTAGCACGCACCTGATCCGAAGTATCGGTGTCCCATGGAGGACTATCATCACTTTCGGTAGACGCCATAGGTGCCGCATGTCGCGTAGGTGCCGCATGTTGCGTAGATGGCACAGGTGGCGTAGACACCGCAGACGCAGTAGTTGCCGTAGGCGCTGCAGGCGCTTTGGCAGCTTGAGTCGGCGAATTTGCCACAAGCGAACCGGCCATAACCGTGGTAGTACCCACGACTCCGCCTCTCCGAAGAGATTCGTAACCGTCCTCCAGACGCTCAACCCGCATCTGCAGGCCTTCAACACCTTCGGCGAGTGTCTCATCGCTAAGCATTATCAGGCAAAGCTCTGCGTCGATTCGCTGGTTCGAGCTCCGCTTCATGGCAATTAGGGTGTCCTGAATGGTATTTATCATATGCATCAGACGCAAGCGGCTGATACGAATACTATCGATATCTTCTTTACTATAGAACCCGAGCATCAGTTTAATGTTATTTGTCGTCCTATATACGAGCAAATCCCTAAGAAGCATCATGAGCCCCTCGAGAACAGCCTCGAGGTCCTTGCCATCCATATACATGTCGGATAGCATATTCAGTGCCAGACTCGAGTCACCTTCGGCCAGTGCCTTTGCAAGCTGCAATGTCTCCACCGCAGTGGACAGCCCTATAACCGCGTGAACCTCCTCAACTCCTATTGTTCCCTTTGAGGACAGGGCACACTGGTCGAGCATCGAAACGGCATTGCGCATCGCCCCGTCAGCAAGCGTGGCGAGTAAATCAGCAGCGGCCTCATCCAGAGCGATGTTCTCCGCTGCGGCAATCTCCTTGAGGCGTGTGGAGATATCTTCTGGTTGCAGCCTTCTAAAGGTAAACATCTGGCAGCGAGAACGGACAGTCTCCGGAACTTTGTCCGGCTCTGTTGTAGCCAAAATAAATAGCACATGTGGCGGCGGCTCCTCAAGCGTCTTAAGGAGAGCATTGCTTGCACCCTTTGAGAGCATGTGACACTCGTCAATTATATAGACGCGCATTTTTGCTTCAGCAGGAGCATAAGCAGACTCGTCGCGGATTTCGCGGATATTGTCAACACCGGTATATGATGCGGCATCTATCTCGCTTACATCGATGAGCGACTCATTGTTTATGCCTACACAAGATGTACATCTGTTGCATGGCTCTCCGTTGACGGGCTCTAAGCAGTTCGCTACTTTCGCAAGTATTTTTGCGCATGTCGTTTTGCCTGTACCCCGCGTTCCTGTAAACAGGTATGCGTGAGACAGGCGATTTGTCTGCACCTGAGTTCGAAGAGTCTCGGTTACGTGGCGCTGTCCGACCACATCCGAAAAAGTCATCGGTCGCCACTTTCTGTATAGCGCCTGATACATGAATCCGCCTCCGTCACTCCGCAACTCCGTATTTTATGATTCTAGTAGAAACACACCATATCGCAAGACCGCACACCCACCTTTGAATATGCGAACCTCCCGTTACCCATACACTCAGCTCAGACTCGGTTTACCCGCGGCACACCTGAAGACACCGCTTAATGCTGCTCGGTCCCCCGCCTGACATGGTTCACGGGCTCAGATTGCGCAGGGCCGGATCCTCAACACCTTATGCATGGGGCAGTCAGAAACTCGCATGACCCGAGGGCGGGAAATCACCCCTGCTATAGCGGATTGCAGGTACAGGGAGCCGCTGCTTCCCCGGCCAGTGCGGTCTTGCCATATGGCGTATCCAAATTGATTGCCGATACATTATAGCACGAACCCATGTGCGAATCAATGATTTTGTCCTTTTGTTATATCTTGTTTATAGATAGTTTACATTTCGGTACTAACATATTTAACGTGGCCTCAAATCCGGCGCTACATACTGCAGACAATCATTTTGACGAGTTTTGCTCCATATATCACACCCTTTTTATGTTGAAGATTATACAAATATCTGACACATCACCAGTATATCTTCCATAAATTACGAGCGTGCCTACCGGACTAGTCCACTTATCCATAAATATCAACATATAAGAAATACTGATAATATTTGGAGGAGAATGATGATACTTAGTAAAATCAGGCAGAAGCGTACGTCGAATATAATGCTCTGTCTTTTCGGACTTGTGAACCTCTGGTTTTTTTACATCGAGGGAACGATCACATCCCCTACACACTACATGTACTCCCCGGTCGATGACCTAATACCGTTTGTCCCAGTTTTCATTCTTCCATACTACATATGGTATTTATATCAGGCAATCCCAATGATATATTTCTACTTCCGTTCTGACGAGAGTTTCCAAAAGCTAATGCTCTTCTCAGTTTTATCTTTTGCTATTGCAAACACAATATATATGATATATCCAAACGGTATTTTCCTAAGGCCGGTACTTTCTTCACTGCCGGATAATATCTGGGGTCGTTGGGTCGAGTTTACATATCTCAAGGATACGCCTATCAATTCAGCTCCCAGCCTGCACGTACTGATGTCAATAGCAATGCACCTATCAATCGTAAACTATCCCCCTTTCAGAAAGGTCTGGATAGTTCGTTCATCGGCTGTGCTAATGGTTATTATCTGCGCATCCACAGTGTTTGTAAAACAGCACTCCATCATCGATGTTATTTTGTCCTGTGGAATCGGTTTTCTGCTCTACCTCGCGATATATCGTCGCAGAGCCAAGAAACCCCTTTTCGCATAGCAAGGCGAATAGGCCCATGAGAAGCAAGTGTTGACCGCCATACTGCGTACAGGGAACTAGGACGCAGAGTTTTCGCAGAATCTTGAGCTATGTGTACCTCTGCACGAAAAATCACGGTTTCTGCGCAGAATTTCGAGTTGTGTGTGGATTCTCTCAGGGTGATATATCGTACACTGCATATTCCATAACGTATACCGCATAAAAGAGGCGATTTCCTCTTTACCATTCACACATTACTTCGATTTCTGCGCATTTTTCGCATGATATGTGTCTTCCTCTTTGCAGAGTATGCGACTGACCGCATATTTTTGCGACTGACCGCATATTTTCACATCGCATTCCCGCATTATATCTAATGGCATATAACAATGATTACCCTCCCAAGGTTTTACAAGGCAAATGTGGCAATGAGGTAGTTGTAGTTAAAGAAGAGCTAAGAAAATGTTCATAGAGAAAGCATAGCCCGTTCTGCCCAGCCCAAACTGCCCAGAAAGAAGCGAAAAACACAAGACTTTCAGATAATATTATGACTAAGAAAGTGTTTCACTTTCACTTGCAATTTGCGCTTATCAAATAGCAATAAAAACTATTTGACATTCGTCGCTCGTTGTGGTAGCATACTTTATGCGTTTACTCGCGGGTATGGCGGAATTGGCAGACGCGCCAGACTTAGGATCTGGTGTTTCACGACGTGCAGGTTCAAGTCCTGTTACCCGCACCATAATTAATACCGCAGATCGATACAATGTGTATCTTTCTGCGGTATTTCTTTATGTTCTGGGAGGCACTCTATGCTAAAATCTTGAGTCATCTAGAATATCGCTTAGAATATCTCAAGGTATCAAGTGCTAATGTTCGCTCACCTCGTAAAATTCTCAATAAACCTATGAAGAATCGCCGCGACCTGGTAGCGTTCCACATTGCCCTTCGCATAACGCCAGAGGATCGTCGCTATTTGCTCGCGGCTGATATTGTCCTCTGGGCCAAAGTGCATCTCATCGTAGCCCTCAAAGATCTTGTTCTGTGCCGCCCATATGACCGCGTTTTCAAACCATTTGCAAGTCGAAACATCGACAAAGGATTTACCGCCGTTGACAGCGGGCTCTCCCTCCAGCCGATAGAGGACCGTGACCAGCATACCGCGGGCCATAGGTGCTGTCGGGCTGAACGTATCATCGCCGGTGCCAGTAAAGAGGCCCATCTGCTGCACAAATGCCACAGCGTCGTAATACCATGCATCCGCCGCAACATCTTTGAACGGATTCTCCCATACGGGAGGTGCGGTCGAATCTTCATTGCCTCCGGAAGGGGGAGGAGTTATCGGACGCTCTGCTCGGACGGTGCGGTCGCTCCCTCGCTTGTCAACTTCTCCAAAAGCGTCATATCGCTGTCCTTGAGTCTGGCTGAGAGGGCGGCTTCGGAAATAAGGACCATATCGGCACGTCTGAAGTCATCCAAATGAACATCGTCCGTCAGTATGCCGACTCTGCGCGCAAGTTCCTCCGACTTATCCCAGGTGAACTGGCCTCCCGCGGCGTCGGAATAACCCAGCGCACGAAGAACAAAGGTCAGATACATCTGAACCGAAGCCGGGCCTGTGCCGAACTCGGTGGGAGAGCTTCCTTTCGTCAGCCCTTTCTCATATGCATAACCCACTTCCTCCTGTGCCCAAGCCGGCACGTCCGTAAAAGGATGCTTCCAGCTGCCACTATTCGCTTCGGCTTCCTTACCCAGCAGTCGTATCAGCATGACCAGTGCTTCGGTCCTGGACGGTACGCGGGTAAGATCGAAGTTTGTGCTACCATCCGGGTTTGTACCGACGCCCTGAAACAGCCCCAACGACTTCAGGCGCATAGCGGCCCGGTTTGATTGATCATAATCGCGACCGCCGCTGCCCGCATCAAGCTCCGGTACGCCTTCCGCATGGCCCCTGTGGTCTATGCTTCCGAGAAGCCGGAGCGTTCCGTCCCTGGCATCCACGGAACTGTTGCTGGCGGTGAAAAAAGCGCCGGTGACGGTCACTGTTGCGCCGTTAAGGATATTCAGCGCCGCTCTCTCCTGTATTTCTAAGCTTGTGAAGCTCATATCAAATAAGATATTTACAGGGGTATGATTGCCCTGAGCGTCGGGCTTGATGGCAGCATTACCGCCTATGCATTGTAAACCGCCCTCCCAAGCAAACGTTCCATTGTTGACAAAGCTGTTTTTTACGATAAGCCCTCCGCCCCTTATCACTCTCATGGAAGAGCCCTTGGCGATGGTCAGATTGTCTGCCGATAAAACTACATCCTCCAGCACTGTTTTACCTGTAAACACACCGTCCCTGACTAGCCCGCGCTTCTGAGGAGGCATCAGGTTTGTCTGCCTTACACTTTTAATATCTCCTCCGTTCAAAACTACGATGCCATCCTCATGTTCGATACCGCCGAAGTTGCCGGAAATCGTACCGCCATTGATATAGACAATGCCGCCTGTCACGCGGACGCCATATCCCATGACTCCCTTGAACGTGCCGCCGTTGACAACGAGCGTGCCAAACTGGTCGACTTGCTCCAGGCCGTGCGTGCCGCCGATCATCGTTCCGGGGCCGTTTATCACCAGCAGCTGCGCTTGGCCGGTAACTACAGGGGATCCGTTATCGCTGAACTCGCCGCCTGTCCTGTAGCTATATTTCAGTGTCTTGCCATTCAGATCGATAGTATAGCAGCCCTCGCCTAGATAGACACCGACGTCGGGGTCGGCTGCGTTTGATGTCGTGAAGGTAATGTCCTTTGTCAGTCTGACATGCGCCCCCGCATCGTTTTCCAGCGCGGCACGAATCTCGGCTGCTGTGGCGACGTCCGTTATCGTATCCGATGCCAGTACCGTCGACGGAATCAAAGTCATCAGCATGGCGATACATAAAACCACCGTGAATAGTTTCATTTTCCTCATGTTACTTTCCATCCCTTTCTATTTGATAGACTCGTGTCATACTCTCCATTAGCTCGTCAAATATGACAGAGCTCCATGTTTCGATCGAATTTGTTCTATTCAATGATGCCCTATAGCCTATTCCCACATTGATGCCCTATAGCATATTTCCACATTCTCCGCAAAAACGTGCGCCGGGGATGACGGAAGCACCGCATTCGGTACAGAACATTTTTTGTGGGGCAGCTTGATATGTCAGCGGCAAATCCTCATTTGGTGCGGCATCGGACAGAAACAGCCAGTCAATGTCTTCACCATAATCGCAATAACCGATGGCTCCAGAGGGTGTCACCACATAAAAGCAGTCCTCGTCGATGGGGTCTTCACTGTCGCTCACCTCGGCAATGACTAGTAAGTTTTTTACATCGTATTTTTCATCGGAAGCGGCAAAACTCCAGCTATTGCAGCGTGTCACTGCATACTCCGCAGCCTCCAACAATGTGTCGAATTTATTCATTATAATTCCTCCTCATTTACTTGTTATTTGAACAAAAGATTATTACACCGCTTGCAGCGGTCATTTTGAATAGGGTTCATCATTGAGCAGATGTTGCAGTAGATGATGCGGTCTCTGGATTTATCATATTTTTCATATGTACCTAACTTGGGGTAAAAGCGCACCCTGTCGCCAACGGAGAGATAATCGTACATATGCCGCCTGCTGTTCTTTTCCACAATGGTCTTTTTCTTACCAGCGTCAGTGGTAATGACAGTGGTGAACTCAGTATAGGTTTCTGTACTGTCCCTATGTTCATGCTTTTCTTTGCTATACTTATTAACGACTACTCCCTCCCATATGGGCTGCTTGCTCCTTCTCAATGACAGCAGACTAAAAATCAGCATTACAATAGAGATAAAAACACCGACTACGACCGATTCCCCAAATGGAAAATCATCCATCAGTAGACCGGCGATAGGAAACCCGATGAGAGGCACGAAAACCAATAACCACATACAACCAATGCCAAATTTTTTGTTTTTCTGCATGGCGGCCTGTATCTCGGGATGGTTATACATGTCGGAAAAACCGACCAGCCCTGTTCGGCCTTGTTCGGGCACGAAAGTAGCCGCTTGGCCCGGCTGTATAGGCTTCGGCGTCTTCGGATCTACAGGTGTTCCGCAGTTAATGCAAAATTCTGTACCGTCTGGTAGCTCCGCTCCGCACGCTGTACACAAGCCGGAAGCGCTCACCTGAGTTCTCGCCCCGCAGCTCGCACAGAATGCAGCGCCCTTCGCCAGCTTTTCTCCGCAGGATGAACACACATCGGGGTCGCTACCCTGCGCTTTTGTACCGCAGTTCGAGCAGAAAGCAGCACCCTCCGGCAACTTGTTTCCGCAGTTATGGCAAAACATATCCATTTCACTCCTTGTTTTGATTATTTGAGGGACTCTGTGCGTCGCGGATTCTGCGATGTGTTTTCTCGCCGCCTTTTTCTTATTATTCTTCTTCTTTTTCCCATCTCTATTTGCACGTATAACAATCCACAGTAAAAACACACAACCGAAGGGGGAGAGGATGTGGTAGATGATAACCCCCTCGCCCATTCTGCCAAAATCGCTCAACATGGCCGGCTTGTTAATGTAAGGAAAAAATGAGAGGTAGCGAATACTTTCGGAGCGTGTTTCCCCACCTTTTAGGCTTGGCCATGCCTCATCGCTTGAATAAATCACACGACCACGATACACTTTACCGCCATCCATAAACCAATAGCCTTTTGTAACGACACGGGAGCGGTTTCCCTCTGCCCCGGACTCTACCAACTGTGACCCGTAAACGTCCACTGTACCCAAGACGGATTTGCCCCATATGGCCAGTGTCAGCGTAGATAGACTCGTATACGTGGTATACAGCAGCGCAGCGTAAACAATAATCAAGATAGGTATGGGGATTTTGTCTTTGCTTTTTCTCTTCTTTGCCATCTCGACGCTCCTTTTACTGTAGTTCGCAATCCGCTTAAACGCCAGTCCACTCCAAACAGGTAAAGTACTTCCCCTCTGTTAATCATACCCTTGGCCGTCATACATATCCTTGCCTATATCCGCGGCAAAGGACCGCGCTTCTGTGAGAAAGCTCTGCCCAGAAGGAGATTCCAGACGTTTTGTTTGATTGTCGCTGGAATCATAGGAATTTAGCACGTATTGTATGGTCTCTCCAGTCTCCTTTACCTGCCATTTACCAGGTGAAAGCCAGGTTACTGCAAGGAATCTGACATATTCATAACCATATTCTCCTGTTAATGAATCCTCCCGCCCAGCACTACCCGGAAGGTACTCAGGATACTTTCTATATCCTCTTAAAGCCGTCCAATCCGCATTGGGCTTAAGCTCCGTGTAATGGAGGTCTTCAGTCCATGTAAGCAAACCGGTGGAGGGATCGTAAATATACTCCCGATATATATCTTGCTCCACTTCCGACTCTATACCATTGATCAAATGCTCAGTGACCTGATTTGCCTCCATATCGCGCTTTACGGCCATTATTTGATATGCATAGCCGTCATAGTAGAGGTATCGGTAATCATAGTTATATCTTTCAACCAAATAGAAATCATAGTCGCTCTCCTGCGGTGTCAGGGGGATAATAGTGTTCTTTTCGGTCACCTTGAAGGTCTGTGTCAATATGGGACCATTTTCTTTCTTGAGGTCGTCCTTGTCCCATAGTCGGATCTCGGTGGGGATACCCGCCTGAATGTACCCAAATACTGTGGCATTGATCGTAGCACGCCCGTACATATCCAGAGCCACCGACCAGTCTTTGTCTACGGGGGCGTCGGGTCTGCATATATCAACTATGCATCCCGCGTATTTGCTCTTTTCTCCGTCAGGGACTTCCTCCTTAATCTCAAGTATTAGCGGTGCGTTGAGGGCCTTCCGCAGCTCTGTTGCGTTTTTGTTGTAAGCCTTGCGGTTGTCGTATTGTATCTTCTTCATTACGTCCTCCAGCACCGACTGGAGATATTCGCCTAGGCGCACCATATATTGCTCTATGCAATACTGTTTGGCTGCTTCTGTTTCGGGAAGGATTCCGGTGGTGTAGGCGTGTAGACCCGCCTCATTGGTGGCTACAAGCTGCTCCTCCGGGTTGTCGTAGAAGTACCGTGAACTAAAATTCTCCATTATACCCCCCAGAGCGGCGTTGAACCTCTCCGGGTCATCACCGCGGGTATTGTACAGGCCCATAATACGGGTGTACCATTCCTCCTTCGTCCACGGATGTACCTTCTCGTTGTAGGCGGTGACCACTTTATACAGGGCGTCCTTATAGGTTTGGTCGGCTGCCATCATGAACTTGTTGAGCGAATAGTCGAGGGCAATGACCCCCAGCATGGAAATCTGAACCATGCCGGTGGTGACTCTTTTAAAGTCCAACCATGCCAAGCCAATGTTGTATGTCAGCTTATACGCCTCCGCTGCCACTGCTTCAGCTGATTCGTTACCCCTATAGGCCTCGAAAAATGTACTGGCAAGCGAAACCGTTGATATTCCCAAAAGGAGATACCCGTTGAGCTCATAGACGCGTGCCGCTTCTCGATATCCGAGGCCCTCTGCCGACAACTCGAAAATGTCGGTCAACCATCCCAGTACATCATGGAACGCCCCCGCTTCCGCATCACCAAAATAGGGATGCATTACGGAAGGTATGTGCCTCGAATACAAATCGCTCAAAAAGCTATTGCCAACGTCTCCGGGCTTGCCGGAAGTTTCAAATTCCTGCAGAATAGCAAGGGCTTTTTCATTGTCCAGTCGCTTATTAGAGAATTTGGACAGTATAGCGTAGGGAGTACCCGCATCCTGCACAGTAACCGTGCAGTACTGCGAAAGGTGGTCAGTGGTGATGGTAACGATGTTATCAGCGGTGTTTACGGTGTAATCAACAAGCTCCCATTCACCGGTTTCGGGGTTAAAATACTCTGCAAATACTGAGCCTTCCTCATCGGCAGAATCTGTTTCCCTTTCGTCATAAGGCAGTGTGATGGTCAACAGACCGTCAAACTCGGTGCGTTCGCCGGCTGAAATGTCATAGGCCTTGCGTGTGCCCCCCTCTATGCTGATGCTGTCGGCGGACAACTCCTTAACCGTCACTTCTTCTCCGTCCATCGCGTTATATGGGCCAAACTCCACCTTCACGCCGCTGTCGGTCGATACTGTGGTCTGACCCTCTTCCAGGGTAAAGCTGTCGCTTTTCAGTACGGAAGGGGGTTTGACCCCGTTACCGACCAAAAACCCCGGCCAGCCGTAGAGAGCCACAGCAGTAATCTGGATGAGGAGCAAGACAGAAAGCACAATGCACAGTACAGAACTTGGCCGGAATTGCGATACTGGTTTCGGTTGTGGCTGCGGCTGCAGTTTCGGTTGCGGTTTCGGTTGCGGCTGCGGTTGCGGTTGCGACTGCGGCATAGATTTTGGCTGTGCTGTGGAAGTTGTTTTTGCAGGGCCAGTATAGACCGCTGCGCCGCATTTGGCGCAGAAGCGAGCGCCTGTATGAAGTTCATTACCACAATTTGTACAATATTTCCCCACGTCCCCACCTCCTTATGGCCGTACCAGCGCCACAAGCGCCGGTATCCCGTCAGGCGTATCTATCGTGCCGACGGCGTATTGCTTTTCATTGAGCTCATAAAACTGCGTCAGTCGTATGGTTCCCGCTCCAGATGCCCACAGGCCGCTGTTCTCCCACTTGCCACTAAATACGGTGTCCTCCATATCCGTTTCGTCGAAGCTCTCTCCCTCGTTTGACCAAAATATCAGATACCAATCGAGAGTGAGGCTAAGTCTCTCCGCTGTACCTGCAATGGCGACGTTAAGAAACTCCATAGCACTTGAGTCGTATTCATTATCAGGGTCATAAACAATGAGTGCTTTCCAACTCCCAGTAAGTGGGTCGATATTGTCGATGATATTCGCATCCGACGGAACTCCTTCATAAGCAACATCCTCTGTGTACCAGAGAAAGTCTCCCACATCTGGGCGTTCCTCAGTAGATAGGCTTACACCTGTTTCCTCCGACGTAGGAATACTTCCGCTCTCTGTTGTCTCGGGCAGCGGATTATTCTCCAGCGGCGATGTCTCGGGCAGCGTATTTTTCTCCGGCGACGATGTGCCAGGCGCTGTTTTCTCAGCCTTCAGCACAGGAGATTCCTTTCCTTCGGCTGACACCAGGTTAGGTGGTATAGTGAGAATGCCTATCACTAGCATCAGCAGATTTGCCGTGATAAGTATTGCGAGCAAGACTTTATTTCCTCTGATCGAAGAAGGAACATCATCTCTCATGGATATGCCTCCGGTTCTCATTTTCTGTTTTTTCCGAGATCATCTGTGACATTTTTCCCAAATCCTGTCTCGCCAAGCTTTCCGACAGTTTCTGCTGCCTTCCTTTTTTCATGCTACAGTCACTTCCTTCTTACTTTTAGAAACTCTCCTGAATATTAAAGCGACAATCAACAACAGCAAACCAAGCCATGCGCTCCATCGAAGTTTGGCTGCCGACAGAGCCACACCGAGAGCAAATCCCAGTGTCATACCGCTTATACATCTTTTGACACTAATGTAGGATGGCGTTCTGCCCTTGGAAAGGGTGTTTGCCGCTGAAAAAGCAAGTCCCCATACAAAGCCGCCCTGTCTTCTAAGGTTTTGAAAAAGCATTACAGAAGCAATAATACCCACCATACTGTTTTGTAGCGACTGGTTGCTATTCATAAAAGCATATAATAGCAACGAAGTGCCTAAGCCTCCTAATAGCGGGGAAACTGCTTTTATGCTGTCAACGGCAAGCCCGCCAAAGAATCCTTTGATACCGCCGCCAATTCCCGAGAAGGGTGCTTTCTTTTGAAACAGCGGCATAATAAAGGCATTAAGGAAAGCGGCGACCACTATCTTGCCAATAATTCCTCCTACAGCACCGAATACACCACCGAACATACCTCCCTGAGCAAAGGTAAGAAAGCTGAGGATTCGCACCGGTAGCGAATTTATTCCCAAAGATCCCAACAGCGCAACCACCAACCAGACAAGCCCTAAAATGGCGGTAGGAAGCATCTCCTTTGGATTCTTAAAAATCTCTAGCGACTGACGGATATATGTGACTATATATTTCCCTGCGCCCATCGGACTTTGCTGCACAGCATCATTCGAAGCCTGGTTTTTCCTCGGCATAGTCCTTGTACTGTTCCTTGTACTGTTCCTTGTGCTGTTCATTGTACTGTTTATCGTGCCGTTCATTGTGCTGTTCACAGTTGTTGGAACTTCTTGCTCGGACTTCGCAGTCACAGGTGTCTCTGTCATTATTTGCTCAGATTCATTGCTCTGAAAAACACTGGCTCCGCACCCTGTACAGAATTTTGCTCCCTCATTTAAAGCCGAACCACAGCTTGTGCAAAATACTCCCATATCGATTACTCCCCACTTTCTTTAACAGTTGTCTATCTGCTCTTCTTGATAACCAATATTGCTCGCTGCACTTCTATTGCGCACTTACCTTCGGTAAGTGTTCTTACCAACGTTATCTGTGACATTTTTCCCAAAGCCTGTCTCGCTGATCTTTCCGGCTGCTTCTGCTGCCTTACTTATAAACTGTTCATTACGGGTCATATCTTCCAGCATATCAGCAGATCCACCCATAGCGTCACCGTAGGCATCACCTACTGCATTGCTGGCCGCGTTAAAGGTTCCCTTTACCGTACCCCTTACCATTGCGTCGCCCAAGTCCTCACCGTCATTGACAGCCCCAGCAATCTCGCCTGCTACCGTACCGCCAAAAGCTGTAGCCGCTTTGCCTATACCCGCATCCATCACAGTAGTTGCGGCTTCTGTTCCGCCCTTGATTACTCCCTCAATAACAGAACCGGTGCTCATGCCCTTTTCTGCTACTGTGGAAACAACATTCTTTATTCCCTTATAGGTGGCGGAAACAGTCTTTCCGCCTGGAACTAACGCCTCACCAGCAGACATTGCATAATCGGCCGCCTCCGTAGTTACTTCTAAAGTTTTAACAGCTATATCTCTGCGCCTTGCGTAATCATGCATTTTCTCTTGATATGCTTCTTCATTATCCTGTCGCTCTCTTAGAGCTTCATCCACTTGCTTTTTGTCGGCTCCGCTAATACCAAGTTTTACGGCCATGCGCTCAATTTTTTCTCTCTGACTACGCTCCTCGCGCTCCTCCCGTATATCCTTTTCAAGTTGAAGGCTTTCATCGCTGCGTTCCCGATTGCGGAGTGAATCCTCGCTGACATTTCTCTCAAACTGGGCTTCATCCTGGCGTATAGTACCGGCATTGTCCGCACGGTGTTCCATCTGTTCCGATAGTTCCTCGGTGGTGTATGTAGCCCCGGTGATTGGGTCAGTGTATGTACCATCGCCGTTACTTACGAAAATACGCTTCTGCCCGTTCACAGGGTCGGTGACCTCAATATCTCCGTCGTCGTCAAAGCGTATCCAACTGCTCAGGCCGTCGTCCGCAGGTGTGGGAGGGAGTACATCATCCACATATGTAGAACCTGGCGTACCTCCTGTCCCCACTGGCATAGTCGGGATAAATCCACCCGTGTTGCCAAACAGGATTGCCAATAGGATTGCAATAATACTTATAGTAATGGTAGCCAACGGTCCAGCTTGATTGGTGGCTTGATTGCTGTCCTGATTGCTGTCCTGATTGCTGTCCTGATTGGTGTCCTGATTGGTGTCCTGCCTAGTATCGGTAGTGCTTGATGGATATGGATCAGTAAACCCGACTGTCTCCAAAGTAAAAGACCACGTGTCTTCGTAAGTATGTTGAGTTGTTGTGCTCCCGCCCTCATCATCGTACATCGTATCGTATCTAGTGCATTCAAACTGCAGCCTGAACGAAATACTATGCTCCAAGGCATCGTCGTCATAGCTTGTGGTCTCAAAAGTGCCACCTATGGGGGTAATAACATACTTGCTGACATCAGAATAATCTTCCGAAACTGAAGGTTTCAGAAATGTGTAAACAATCTCATCCGAGACGGTAAACTCCCCCACAATCCATCTGCTACTTGTTATGCCGAATTTGCGCTCTCTTTCTTTATCCATCCTATAGATGGCTTTTCCTTCAACAGTGAATGGTGTTATGGTGTGATTATCACCCCACCCCTTCATATTAGGTACAAAAAGGGCAGGATAATCAAAAGAGAAGCGCCCATCTTCATAGGATTTTACTGTGACTTCAACCGGTTCCAATTCACCGGTTGAACCGATCATGTGCTTTATAATGAGCATAGTTTCTGGCAATACTATAGGTTCCTCAATTACTTCTTTTATTTCTTCTGCCATTGCTATCACGGGAAAAAGAAACACACAACAAAGCGCCGTTAATAGTATTGCGTTGAGTTTCTTTCCTAGTTTTATCATGCTGGAGCCTCCCCTTTTATCTCTTGTTCGTTACCATCCGGTGATCTCTGCCGTTACGCCTGTTTCATGAAGCAGCTTGCTAGCAGCATCCGTCAGCTCCTTCTTTTGGGTCATACCGTGTAGCAACTCTATCCGCATAGTCCGAGCCTTGTCGCCAAAGGTCAAATACATTCGTTCCTTATCAATTTCAACAGCATATAGCCTCACGCCATTTACACCTTCGAGCCCCCATTGGTAGATATCACTGCCAATAAGGATACCAAAGGTAGATACAACGGTTTCCTCGGTGCCTTGTTTCATTAGGTGGTCCGGCATGGATATGAGAGCAGATGGCACCGCAAGTATGCGATTATCCCAAATGAGTGTTGCTGCATATAGCTGGCGGCTCTGCCTAACTAACAATACAAGTGAGGTAATGCTAAGGACTCCAAATACGAGAACTGCTATGAGAACCTCTTCTATCACGGATGTTGCACAAAGCCCTGCCGTCAAAAAAACACAGACTGCAAATAATATTGCGTATACATTTCTCCGCTTACGGATCGATCTCAATTGCCTTACACCTCCCCCAATTGTATTTTGGCGTTATATATATAAAAATTCATGGTCCGAAAGGATGAAATAACAAAAAAAGCCCCTCACCCAAAAGGATGAGAGACCTATAAACCCAGTGAAACAAGGTGAAACATGGTAAACCCAGTGTTTACACCCCGTGCCCTATACAATTTTACTTATTATTCAACCGCTTGATT
>JAAYOS010000044.1 GCA_012520195.1 Clostridiales bacterium
AAAAGCATCGGATGTAATGCTTACAAGACAAGAGTGGTATCGGCTGTACTTAGCAGCAGGCAAGAAAATCCCATAAGGACATCGCATTAGGTGGAGTGCTATCGAAACCGAATATCATCCACCTTTGAACGCTAGGAGACGCCACTATTATTATAGTGGCGTCTCCATTCCCACGGTCCCATTTTATGTCTATGTGAGGTTAATAATATTATACTATAAATTCGACAAAATTCAACAAATATTTCGGTGGATTACGTATGATGATTGCGTACGATGGATCACGTCGGTGGATTACGTACGATGATTGCGTACGATGGATCACGCGCGAAGGGCTTACGCTCGATGAATTACGTACGGTGGATACGCACGATGGATTACGTAGTCCAGAACCTTAACTAATTGCGTCAAGGAGTGTAATCGCAACTGCTGCTTCCACTACAGGTACTGCTCTGACGGCAATGCAAGGATCATGACGTCCCTCAATTGTAAGCGAGCAGTTCTTGTTTTGAGAGAGGTCCACAGATTGTTGTTCAAGCGCTATGGAAGCAGTGGGTTTGAAGGCTGCACGTAAGATTATCGGCATCCCGGTTGATATTCCTCCGATGATTCCACCATGGTTATTAGATGAGGTTACAACCTGGTCTGAAGCTATATACCAGGGGTCGTTGTGCTCAGAGCCCAGCATTCCGGCTGCGGCAAAGCCCGCACCAAACTCAACTCCTCTTACACCAGGTATCCCGAAAATAGCAGCAGCTAAGCGATTCTCAAGCCCGTCAAACATCGGATCTCCGTAACCAACTGGAAAACCTGTCACACAGCACTCTACAATACCCCCGACGGAATCTCCCGCAGACATCGCCTGCTCTATCTGAGATGCCATACGTTTGCCGGCATTATCGTCTATTACGGGGAAGGGTTTAGCTGAAACCTCGTCAAGCAGATCCGGATTGGTTGAGACAGGATCGAATTTTGTGTCGAAGACATTACCGATTGAGAGCAGGTGTGCTCCGATCTTTATATTCTTTCTGTTCAGTATTTGCATGCAACAGGCCCCTGCAAAGCAGAGAGGGGCTGTAAGTCTTCCTGAGAAGTGACCTCCACCGCGAATGTCGTTGTAGCCTTTATACCTTACGTAAGCTGGATAATCAGCATGCGATGGCCGAGGGATTTTTAAGTGCTGATCGTAGTCTCTAGATCTCACGTCGGTGTTCTTAATGACGGCACAAAGAGGGGCGCCGCAGGTCTTTCCGTCAACAAGACCGCTTAGGATCTGTGGTGTATCGCTCTCTCTCCGGGCAGTTACCAGCGATGACTTGCCGGGGGCACGGCGATCAAGAAACAGTTGAACCAGATCGAGATCAATCGTCTCGCCGACAGGGAGTCCGTCAATAACGACGCCTATTCCTTCCGAGTGTGACTGACCAAACAGGGTTACCTTAATATTGCTGCCGAATGTTGACGACATGTGTTTATCCTCCAGAAACATTATGTTCAGGTATATTATTCCGGCTGCAGAACTTGCCACAGCTCGTCTATTGATACTGTATCCCGTCGGCACATTCCCGGCCTGACAGGAAGTATTATGGGAATTCTTCCATCTGTTAGCTTTCGGTCGTAGAGTATGATATGAAGAAGCAACTTAGCATCATAAGGTATGTTGGGATCTATGTTGTGTCTATTGAAAGTCCTGAGTAAACGTTCAGAACAGTTTTCTCTTGTTATGCCACGCTTCTCGGCAACCTTTGATGCCATAACCATCGCGAAAGCCAGTGAATTAGCATATGATACGGAGTAGTCACTGTATTTTCTGATAGCTTTCCCAAATATATCTCCAAAACCAAGTAGTTGTATTGCGTCGCATTCATGTTTACTCAGTTCTAGTATACGGCGTTTAATGTTTACGCAGCGACTCACAATATTTTTGTGGTCGAATGCTATGCTGCCAGACTCAAATTGCTCAAATAGACGGAGATCGTCTACCATTCCCAGACGTATTGCCTCCGCAATGCCGTTCTCAAACGCACTCACTGGAAGTGTTTTGAATGTGCCGCAATCGCAGAGAACGAGGCTTGGATACCAACGGGCACCTGCAAGGTTTCTGCCTGCTAACAAGTTTAGAAATGATACTCCACTTGTTGATGAATCAACTGCTCCCCAAAATGAAGTAGGTATCATCATATAGCGCAGTCCGCTACGGAAAAGGGCAGCTGTAACTCCAGTGATATCCATAATAACTCCGCCGCCTAGTGCAATAAAGATATCACTTTCGGAAAGGAGATTGTCAGCGGAAAACTCTAAGATAGCACCGACTGTGTGGATATTCTTTGCTCGCTCTCCTGACGTAATTACGTACTTGCAGACACTGTAGCCACAACTCGAAAGCGAGTTAGAAACAGTTTCAGAATATAACGGATCAACATTATCATCTGTAATGATCAGTGCTTTGCAGGGATTAACGAATTGTCTTATGTATTTCCCCGTATCGGTGAGTATACCATCCCCAATAAGTACCTCATACTTAACGGGCACCCCTACTTGTATTCGTTTTAGTGTCATGTAAAAACGCCCCTAAGCTGATTGCTGTGAAGTCGGATGTTGATAGCCAGTTACACACAGTATAATATAGTCCTCTAGGGGGTGTAATTATTACTCACTCGTAGATACAGTCAAAATCTCTAAAATGCTATTTGAGGGTCTGTCAGATTAAGCTTTCCTCCGCATTTGCAGCGATACAGTTCTGGGTGATCGGTCAGTTTTGAACGTCGCATCCTCTTAATCTCTGCACCGCAGTTCTGGCACTTCAGCAAATAGCGGTACGATACTGTGTCGTCAATGCCTAACTGTTCGTGGGTAGTTGCTCGTGAGATATTATAGCCGTAAGCGCTGTTCATTTTTTGGGCATACTGTTTCCACCTATTTCCGTGATTCTTGCATCCCGGGCATGTGTGGAGAATTTCGTGGGCAAGTGTCTGTTTGCGCATCTGTTCCGGCGCATCTAGTAACTTACTGGATATTTCTATGTAGAACTTATTATCCTTCACAATGCAGCAGCCAAATCTGCGTACTGCTCTACTATTGACAGCGACTTTAGAATCAATTTCATCGGACACGGGGATATTTAGAGCCTTGGCCTCAGAAATAACTGTCATGAGGAGATTGTCGAGTGATTTCAATATTTTGCACCTTTCTTCCCGAATATAGATCCTGATTATATGTTTTTTAAGTACAGATCGTGCTTGCTGAGTACTATGGGTAGTATTATAGCAAGGGATGCCCCAATAAGCAAGAGAAAAATGTAAAATATTGCCATTTTATTCTTTAACATAGAACATTTATCATTTGAGAGATCATAATTCGAAGGCGCGAAAAGCGGGTTCTGCTTGACAGTGCGGTCTAATTATGTTATCATTCTAAAGCTGAGATCCGGGTGTGGCGCAGATTGGTAGCGCGCTTGAATGGGGTTCAAGAGGCCGCAGGTTCAACTCCTGTCACTCGGACCAAGAAAATAGGAACACTGAGTCGATACATTGTATTGATTCGGTGTTTCTTTTTTGCTGTGATTCAATAGTCCAAGATATTATACCTAAGTATACCGGAGGAGGGAGAGCAGGACTCAGCATAGCCATAGATGACTTTGGAACAGGTTATTCCTCTCTGTGCAGAGAGAAAGAATACTAAATGTTGATTGCTTGAAACTCGACAAGTATTTTGTAGATAAGCTATTAGCTGAAGACCCGAATAAAGCTAAGATATCAATAAAACAAACCGCAGACAGCACAATATGCCAGTCTGCGGTAGTATCTATTCGTGATTCTGGGCCTTCAGTCTTTCTACGGTTTTGGCGATTTGAGGTCTCGCTTCCTCCATAAGCTCTTCCCACTCGCCCTCATAGTAAAAGGTTGTTGGAAGGCCTTTCTCGATTCTCTCAACATATCCTTTTAGGAGGTCATAGTCCTTCTCATAGGCGTGGAAGCTATTAGCCCTGTGGGTATACGAACCCACCTCATAGCCAAGCTCGTCGGCTACTTTCTTCTGCAGGAAGATAAGTGCGAATGCATTCATGTAGGTCGCTTTTGCGGCATCGTTTGAGCGGAAGAGCACCTTGCAGTGCAGTTTCTCATCACGGACGAAGTATTGGATGTGTTGCAGGCATGCAGGTGAGGTGTTGCCTTCACGTGTATCGTGCTTCCAATCACGGACATCGATGACAGCTCTACGGGAGGAGGGATTTCGCTTAAGTTCGGAGATAATAAACGGCATCTGCTCAGCAATCCTGCTGTGATAGGTATATTCCCAGTTGCCGCGCTCAATTTCAAAGTCCAATATGCCGTCAATGATTTCCTGTCTGTACTGTTCGAGTTCACTGAATCCGCCGATGAATAGGCGGCTTATCATTGGCTCTCCAAGGGGATTATCTATTGTCATCGTCATTGAGAGCTCTTTTTGATTGGTATCGTAGTCGGGACAGGGGACATGGTCACCTTCGTAGTGCAATACTGTGAGGGCACGGTGGTACGCCTCGGGGAGCGTAGATTCACGTATAAGATGCTCTTTCATCATATCCTCCTTCTTCTATCTATCTATCATATGTTTCTTATCAAAATACAAAGTCACTCAACCATCAAGAGAGGTTGTGGCACCAGTTTATATTATTCAATAAAGACATGGCGGCCTTCCACGCGGAGGCACCCTTCACAAAAAAGGTTTACTGCCTGAGGCAGAATGACCCACTCGGCCTGCTCCATGACACGCTGTTGGAGCGTCTGTGGTGTATCATCGCTGTTAACAGGCACCGCCTTTTGAAGAATTATCGGACCTGCGTCGGTCTCCTCATTAACAAAATGGACAGTTGCGCCGGTTAGCTTTACACCGTACTCCAGTACTTTTTCGTGTACGCGGAGACCATAATAACCGTCACCGCAAAACGAGGGAATAAGTGATGGATGAACATTGATCACCCTGTTTTCGAAATGTCGGGTAAAGACAGGGGATAATATATATAGAAATCCGGCAAGTACAACAAGGTCAATCTTGTGCCTCTGCAGTTCATTGAGGATTGCTTCGGTAAATGCTTCTCGGTCGCAATACTCTTTTTGCTCGATAACTGCAGTCAAAATGTTATGCTCTTTAGCACGGGTAAGTGCATATGCATCTGGGGCAGAGGAGAGCACAAGTGAGATGTCTCCGCTTGGAATCAGACCGTTGGATTTTGCATCGATTAGGGCTTGGAGATTGGTTCCGCTGCCTGAGACTAGTACTGCTATCTTTGTCATAGGTCCACTCCGGACTCGCCTTCTATACATGTACCGATAAGGTACGGATGCTCACCTAGGTTTGTTAATCTGCACATTGCGGCGCCCACATCCGAGCTATCAACCACCATGACGAGCCCTAATCCCATGTTAAAGGTATTAAACATATCATGCGAACTCAGATTTCCCTTCTTTTTTAAGATCTCAAATATTGGGAGGCTGGGAAATGAGTGAATATCGATCCTGGCTCGAATACCGTCTGGGAGCATTCTGGGAATATTCTCATAGAATCCTCCACCAGTTATATGACTGATTGCCTTGATTCTGACACTACTTGACAGATTCATAACTGCTGACACATAAATTCTGGTGGGCTTTAGAAGCTCTTCTCCGAGTGTGCATGAGAGCTCATCATAGCGTACAGATAGCGCTTTGCTGCCTTTGTCACCTATGTCGAAAATCCTTCTGATCAGTGAAAAACCGTTGGAATGGACACCTGATGATGCAAGCCCAATGATCGCATCACCGGGTTTTACGCTGCTGCCATCGATAATGTTCTTTTTGTCGACGATGCCGACACAGAATCCCGCAATGTCGTACTCGCCGGGTTTGTAAAAACCAGGCATCTCTGCGGTTTCGCCACCTATCAATGCGCAGCCCGAGCTGCGACAGCCGTCTGCAACTCCGGACACGATGCTCTCCACTAGTTCGGGAGAATTCTTGCCCAGTGCCAGGTAATCTAAGAAGAACAGGGGCTTTGCTCCAGAACAAACTATATCATTTGCGCACATGGCGACGCAGTCGATTCCAATTGTGTCATGCTTGTCCATCAAAAAAGCGATTTTTAGTTTTGTACCGACACCGTCGGTGCCTGATACGAGAACGGGTTCGTCCATATCGTTTAGGTCGGGAATGAACATACCCCCAAATCCACCGACACTCCCCATAACACCGGGGATTAGTGTACTTTCAACATGCTTTTTTATCCTTTCAACACCCTCATAACCGGCGGCTAAATCTACGCCGGCCTCTGCGTATGCGTCGTTTCTGCTATAAGTCAAACTTGAATTCTCCTTTCAAACTGCTGCTCTGATCCCGGATCGGCAGAGACAGGATAGATCCCGGTAAAACAAGAGTCGCAATATCCGCTCCGTAGGTGGGAGAGAGCATCAGACAGGTCTTCTAGCTCGAGAAACATCAAGGAGTCGGCTCCAATCATGTCAGATATCTGTTCGACTGTGCGGTTGTGGGCCGCCAGATCACTTTCATGCGGGACATGTGTGCCATAATAGCAACGATGCAGGAAGGGAGGACAAGATATTCTTACATGCACCTCCAGAGCACCAGCTGCCCTGAGTAGAGATACAATGTGACTGCAAGTCGTGCCCCTTACGATAGAGTCGTCCACCATTATTACACGCTTACCCTTAACAACGGATTTGAGTGCACTGAGCTTAATGCTTACAGCTTTCTCGCGTTCCGACCGTGTGTTTCTAATGAAGGTTCTTCCGATATACTGGTTTTTTACAAGCCCTACGCCATAGGGTATGCCGGACTCTTTAGAATAACCGAGAGCCGATGATAAACCTGAATCGGGAACTCCGATAACAATGTCAGCCTCAGTAGTATCGCGTTTGGCTAGTGCCTTGCCAAAGTTCTGGCGCACATGCTCAACTGTAAGTGAGCCAATTACTGTATCCGGTCGGGCGAAGTACACAAACTCAAATACACAGAGCGAAGGCTTTTCGGTTCTCCTCGCACAGAGAGTTTTTGTTACCCTGCCATCTTCGGTTACCACAATTTCACCCGGCTCAATATCTCTTACAAACTCAGCACCGATTGCATCGAAAGCGCAAGACTCTGAAGCGAAGACAACAGATGATCCAAGCTTGCCCATACAGAGTGGCCTGAATCCGAATGGGTCACGGGCTGCAATCAGCTTATTGCCACTCAAAATGACCATCGAATAGGCACCGTCAACATAATCCATGATATTGCAGATAGCGTCTTCCATAACGGGGGTCTTGAGACGTTCCCGAACGAGCATATATGCGATAACCTCTGTGTCGTTCGTTGTCTGGAATATTGCGCCGCTCATCTCCGCTTGATGACGGAGCTGAGCTCCGTTTACAAGGGAGCCGTTGCAGGCAATTGCCATGCTTCCGTTTATGTGAGTTACTGCAATGGGCTGTGCGTTTATAGCACTTGCTTCAGAGGAGCTGGCATACCGCACGTGGCCAATAGCCATTTTGCCCTGAAGAGAATGCAGCGTCTGCTCATCAAATACCTCAGAGACAAGACCACTTCTTTTGACTACATGGATTACCCCCTCATGTGAGGTTGCGATGCCACAGGATTCCTGGCCTCTATGCTGCAGCGCAAAGAGAGCCAGATAGGTCTCATCTGCGGTTCTGTAGGAGTCGGAGGGGGAAAGTGAGATTCCGAATACGCCACACTCTTCCTTTGGTTTATCGTTCGGAATCGGGACATCGGATTGAAGAATTCCTTCATCTGCCAAGTTTCTGCAGAGTAAAGCATCTTTTGCGGCGACCTCTCTTGTCATCTCTTCCCGAAACTCCTCCAGCTTATTCGCAATTTCTCTATCGGACAGAGCCAGAATTTGAGCTGCAAGTATTGCAGCATTTTCAGCTCCGTCTATCGCAACGGTTGCAACTGGGATGCCTTTTGGCATCTGCACTGTGGACAGAAGGCTGTCCATGCCATCAAGTGTTGACGATTTAATAGGGACGCCAATCACCGGCAGTGTAGTACCGGATGCTATGACACCAGCGAGGTGAGCTGCTTTTCCTGCAGCGGCAATAATAACACCGAACCCGCTGTTTTGTGCAGCTTTTGAAAATGCCGCACAGGCATCTGGGGTTCGGTGAGCTGATATTATGCGCATCTCATATGGGATACCAAAGTATTCAAGGCGCTTGGCAGCAGGGCGCATTACGCCAAGATCACTGTCAGAACCCATAACAATAGCAACTTTTTTCATGTCGAATTCCTTTCGTACGCCAGGGTTTATAGTATTCAGGAACACGTTGATCGAGTGCATCTACATGACAATACTACACCGAAAAAAACATATTATCAACCGATTAAGTAGCCATAAAAAAAGATTGGCGAGTCTGACAAGGGGGTAATGCTAAGAGCTACCTCTTTCTATAAAAACTGACGAGTAAACATGGAGACATCGGGATGATCAGCTGATGCCGGCTTTTTCCAGCGCTGAGCGCATCTCCACTATACGGGAATCCCATGAGCTCATCTTGCCCAACTCCCGTCTTCGCATTGTATGCCAATTGCTCTTTTCCTTAATAGCAGTAGCACACTTTTCAACAAATTCTTCTGGAGTAGAAGCAATATAGATAACATCGGAATAGTCTAGAACTTGTTCTGGCTCCGGTGTGGAGACAATGGGCTTGCCGGTTGAAAGGTACTCGTAGAACTTGAGGGGACTTACATCTTTTGATAGATATCCTGACCTAAAGATATTTAGGCAGACATCAAAGTATGCAAGGTAGTTTACCACATCCTTGTATTCTTTTCTTCCGAGGAGGTGTACGTTCGGAAGGCCCTCAATTGCACTCAAATCTACACCGGGCAGGGGGGCGCCGATAAACACAAATGACCAGTCGGGTTTCTGTTTTGCGGCATATGCGACGTAATCGTAATTGATACACTCCTGCAGTGCTCCCGAAAAGCCCAATACAGGTTTGAGAACATTGAAGAGGTCGTCCGGGATGGGAAGAGCAGGATCATCTACTCTGCTGAAAAGCTCATAATTTGCTCCGTTGGGGATTAGGTATGTGTTACTGTTTATTTTGCTCAGTGTGTCGTAGAGTCCCTTAGCAGTCGCAAAGACTACGTCACATTTCTCAGCAAGTTCTGCTTCCATCCTGTTAACGACTTCGGGGTTAATAAGGCCGGGGTACCCAGCGTGACGGTCAACACAGTCATAGACAAGGGAGCTGTGAGGGATTCGGTCGACAGCGTCAACACTCGAGGGGTGGTAAACCCACAGAATTGGGTTGTTGAATCCATGTTCACGCATTTTTGAGCGGATAAACGATGCGATTCTCCTCTGGTTTATTCTGTTTACTGTTCTGTTTTTATTATAGAAGGGCAAAACGGCGGGTAGAGAGTATACAGTGATATTCTCCATCGGTTTTTTGCCTTCTTCTTTATAGGCAGAAATCCGTTCGGATGCCGTCTTATCTTTGAGAGGTGCAATATAAGTAACCGAGGGTTCAAAATAGAGGATTTCTGCGTCCTTTAAGCGGCCCATCACCTGCTGTTTGCGGGTTGGGATCCCGTACCAATTTGATGTGGATAGACATACTATTTGTTGCATTAACGTACCCCCTGATTATTTATTTGACAACAGCTCACGTGCTGTTTCGCGATTTTTATATTCAATGGCACGTAGCCCTTCTACTGCAGAAGCCAGTTTTGTCCTATCCTTTTGAAGTGCTCTGTCTATTAGGGAGAATAGCACCTCTTCATTAACATCTTCCAGTGGCAAACAGAGATCCTGCTCCATGTAGCTAAGAAATGAACCAACTTTCGTGTCGTAGGCAATGCCAACTAAAGGGACTCCCTGACCAGCAGCGAAGATGAGTCCGTGCAGGCGCATTGAGACAACTGCCTCCATTCGGGAAAGTATCCCAATAAGTGTACTGGTCTTCTCGGGTGTGGGAATGACTATGGGCTTTACGTGTTTAATGTTCTTGATAGCGAGACTTACAGCGTGTTCGTCCTTACCGCGTTCTAGAGGTATGAAGACAGGTGTTAGGTTGTGCTTCTCAAACGCGTACTCAGCTGCCCTCCCGATTATGTCTGCTTTCTCAGGATACGAGACCCAGTCGCGTGGGATAAATGCAATATATCTGTCCTGCGGTGAAAGGCCGCTTGAGAGCATTGCGCTCTGGACTTCGCTTGGTGGCGAAGGGTCGAGTATCAATGCGGGGTCGGCTGAGAGAATTATGTCAGGGTTGGAAACCCCAAGTCGCTTGAGCTCTTCGCCGGATTCCGGTTCGCGCAGTGAGATAGCATCAACGTTCCTGTTCATAATCCGTGCTGCGAGCTTTCGGTTCAACGGACGCGAGACAGGCCCTATTCCGCAGCCATACATCATCACACTGCATCCAGTGCGTTTACCCAGCCAGATGGTAAAGAGATAGAAAAGCAGCGACCTGGTTGATGTTATATCTTGAATTAGGTTTCCGCCTCCGTTGATATATAACTTACTACTTAAGAAAGCTTTGACTATCATAAACGGGTTGAATGTATAGTAGGAGTCAACCCTATAACTGAGCCTTGTCCTTTTGGGAGTACGTGAGAGGACACGGATCCGGAGATCGGGGTCGATACTAGTTATTTCTGAAACTATTGCTTCCAGTATTGCGTCGTCCCCAGCATTGTTTTTGCCGTAGGAGCCGCAGATAGTTACCCCGTTGCGCTTAACCACACGCTCCTTGCGGCGAAGTAATATCTTATATATCTCAATCTGCTTTGCTATTGTCACATCTATTGAGAAGTTCTCGGCGGCTTTCTGGAATATACGCTCCCCAAAGGATTTGCGCAAGTCCTCATCGCAGCCAAGTTTGGAAAGTAGCTCGGAAAGGGTGTTTTCATCACCTGGATCAAAAAGAAATCCGTTTACACCATGGTCTATCAGTAAAGGGATGCCGCCAACCCTGGTGCTGATGGTTGCGACTTTGCAGCGAGCACCTTCAGTGACAGCATATGGGAAGGTCTCCGAAAGGGAGGTGAGGAGATTGATATCGATGGATTTGTAGAATGCCTCGATATCATCTATCCAACCGGCAAAGCAAACGCGATCTGAGATGCCGAGGTTTTCTGCAATCTGAATGAGCTCCGCCTTTTGCTCTCCATCTCCGGCCACAACGAGCTTCATGTGGTCCGGTGTGTCTGCAAATGCTCGTAACAGTGTAGGAATGTCTTTAACAGGGTCAAGACGTGCAGCAATTCCGCAGACCACATCGTCTTTAGAAACTTTTAGGCCTAAGGACTCCAGAAAAGTAGACCTATCCAGTTCTCTTGGTGCGATGTTAAAATCGAGTCCGTTATAAATTGAAAAGAGTCCGTACGGCGAAAAGCCGCGACTCAACAGAAGCTCCGCTACCGGGTCGGATACACAGATACGATTTTTTATGATTCGCAGTGCGATTTTGTTAATGTTACCGTTAATTAGATTGCCCAAGGGCCGGCCAAGATAATCAAGTCGATAGTCTGAATGGACTGTGGTGACGACAGTGGCTCCACTGAAAACTTTCAACAGTGCCCCGACCATATTAGCCTTTGCTCCATGGCAGTGTACAATATCAAATTTGCCGCTGTCATACAGGCGGCGAATTGTTACTAGGTCATTGATTATGTTTCCGGAGGAAATGACTTCGGTGGGTATTGACATGGAGATAGCCTCCTCGGCAAAGGAGCCCTCGCGGAAACTCACAAGCAAAACCTCAACATCTTCCTCCTTCTGAAGGCCGGCAAGCAACGAAAGCACGTGGGTTTTTGCACCCCCGATGTCGCCTCCGCCTATCAGATGAAGTATTTTCATGGCACCCACCTAATTTCAAAAGTTAGTGAAATGGCTTGTAGACAAGCAGGATTTATTATACAATATACCGGTAATAGGGTCAAGCAAGCTATAGGAAGGAGAATTTGATAAACCCATGAAAATTATTGATGAGAAGGGTAAACTGTTCGGTTTAATCAACCTAGTGGATATGCTTGTTCTGCTATTCATACTGTTGGTTGCCGGCGGTGTTATATGGAAGATTTTTGGAGGACAGGTTCAGGAGCTTGTTGCAGATACTACTGAGCTCACTTATACGGTTAGGATCAAGGCCGTTAACCCCAGGTTTTATGACGAGTTGACATCACGCGAGTTTCCGCATCAGCTTGCCGCGGGAGACTCTCTGATTGAAAACGCATATATTGTCACAGCGACGAAGGAGCCTTGCGTTTCACAGGTTTCGACGGCTGACGGTAAGATCGTTGATGCGATAGATCCGACCAGAATCGACATTGTCTGCACTATCGAAGCGAAAATCAATAACACAGCTGTCATTAAGGTGGGAACCCAGGAAGTTCGGGCAGGTAAGGACCACTTTGTTAAGACTAAACATTTTGAGATGATCGGAACGATTGAAAGTGTGTCTTTAGGAAATGAGTAGTGCAGAGTGCAGTTGCAGTGTTCGCTCTGTATTTGATCTAGAGCCTTGGCCGATGCGAACCAGCTGGCCAAAGGCAAACTCCGTATCAAGGAGAGTGATTTCATGCAAAAGCTGTTAGAAGGCAGCTTTATATATCGTCTACTCGAGAGGATAGCTCTATTCTATCCTTTCAGCATAATAGCGAGAATCGCAAAAGCGGTGTCCGACTCATATGGCCATTCCACAACCCAGAGAGTCTGGGATAGAGTTTTCGGATGTTCCGATTCTTCCACATCCAACTCGGGGTTGGGGGCGTTCTTAACCAGATGTAATTCAGCACTAGCGAGGTTTGGGCGTCTGACTTCACATATAGCAGAACGAAGTGTTCCGGTGCGAATTTGGAAATCGCAAGCTGTGCAAAATAGCTTATTTTACCGTATACTCTTCAGCCGTGGCACCAACCGGATCATCATTATCATTTTTGCGCTCTATCTGCCTATTGACTATGTACTAAGAACGTTGTCACCTATTGCAGCAATCTCATCGGCCTGGGATGAGGCTTTTCTGATTTTCGGGATAGCCTATGTTGTCTTTCGCCGCATCTATACAAAGAAAGCACTTCCGGCCAGCGTAACGCCGTTCGATACTCAGTTATTACTGTTCTTAGGTATAGGGTTTATGCTTCTTTGTGTAGTGTCACCCTATTTAGGTATTGCAATAGCAGGGCTTCGCGCTGTGGTACAGTACATGCTGTGGTTCTATGTAATTACACGCATAATCGAAAATGATGGAGATATATATGCTTTCTGCGGTACAATAATCGTAACGGCAACCCTAATTGCACTCCATGGAATTTATCAGTATATTATCGGAGTGCCAATTCCCTCAACCTGGGTTTCTCAAGCTGAGGTGGGTGTACGTACACGTGTGTTTTCAATCATTGGTAGCCCGAATATAATGGGATCGTTTCTGGTGATGTTTGCTCCGTTAACCGCTTCATTCGCATATAAGTTTGAGAACCTCGCGCTGAAAGTACTGATGTGGTGCTGTACAATTGTAATGTGCCTTGCCTGTCTGGTAACGTTCTCGCGCGGCGCGTGGCTTGGCATGGCAGTTGCTGTCTTTGTGTTCGCTCTCTACCGCGACCGCAAGCTGATTGCATTAATGGCACTTGCTGTCGGGGTTGCAGTATTCATCCCACAGGTGGCCAACCGTATCACATTTTTGTTTACATCCGAGTTCGACTTTGCGAATATGTTTGGCGGACGAGGAGGTCGTAGGCGCGAAGGTATGAACTTGCTCAGAACGGTAAACGTGCTTTTTGGTTATGGGCTCGGCCGTTTCGGTGGTGCTGTGGCCATGCAAAACCAGATCAATGCAAATCTCAGTTATTTCTACATGGACAACTACTATCTAAAGACTCTTATTGAGATGGGTTATATCGGACTTGGGGGATATCTGTTCCTTCTCGCCAGTTTTTCCTTCAATGCCATGAGGTCGATATACAGAACGAGAGATGACAGTATGTCTACCATAGCTCAGGGCCTCTTTGCCGGAATGCTTGGGGTTATGACACATTGCCTGACCGAGAATATATTTGAGGTCCCCTATATGAATGCGTACTTCTGGGGGATGGCCGGTCTAATCATTTATATAGGGTTTTTGCGAAAACCCAAGTTAGAAGTATCGAGTAGGCGCGTGAGCTAATAGAGAAGTTATCATACTGGAAAAAAGAAAGGCCTATGCCGAATGAACAATACCGTTGTGAGGTGCGCACGTGTGCACCAAAACGGATCAATCGGCAAAGGCCTATTTTTTGCTGCTTTAGTAGATAGAGTCAATAAAATGTCGAATTTGAATTACTTAATTTTACGGTAGCTCAGGCGTGAATGCGGTTTCATCCATCAGGTCAGCTGCCTTCTCATGAGCCAATAAGCTCTCCATGTACTTCTCATGGAAGTGCTTAAAGCTGCTATCATACTCTGGCGTTTTTCCTTCATGTACCGTCTTCAGATAGCTATGGAAGTCAAACTCCCTCCTAGTTCTACTCGCTTGCTGGATCACGATTACAGCAATATTAGAACAGTGGTCCGCTATCCGTTCAAGATTGGTTATCAAATCGACAAAATGCATGCTGGATTCTATTGAGCAGATGCCCTCTTTTAGCCTCTCAATGTGAGAGTTTTTCAGGAACTCCTGCATCATGTCAATAATTTGCTCTAGCGGCTCGACCTTCACGGCGGTCTGCAAATCCATACTTTCGAAACTCTTATATGCGAGCTCGAGGATTTCGCCGACAGCAGATATGATATAATTAGCTTCCATTTTAGCCCTAGGGGTGAAGGAGACTGCTTCATCAACCATCTGTTCAACCATTTCCAAAATGTTAACGGTGTAATCCCCTATACGCTCAAAGTCGTTATTCACATGTAACAAGTGGCTAACTCTTGCACTGTCTGTTGACGCAAGACTGCGGTTTGTCAACTTTATGAGGTAGCTGTCAAGGCGAACCTCGTGCTGGTCCAGGATGTCCTCCTGCTCGCGGAGAATGTCCGCCTTCTTAGTGTTATATGAGTCTATCAGTTCCGAAGCTATTCTGTAGTTATCGATGGCGATTTTGCCCATCTGCCTTACGACATCGTAGGATTTATCGAGTGCAAGGGATGGTGATTGAAGGAAACGCTCATCAAGTAGGCTTACTTCGGTATCAAATGCTGAGGGCTTGTCCTTGATTGTAAAGTAAGCAAGTTTCTCAATAACCTTATTTAGTGGCAAAAGGATTGCTGTTGAGGTGAGGTTAAAGATAAGGTGGAAAACAGCGATTGACGAACGGCTCATTACGGCATCCCAAAACGTGAATTTCAGTAAGGGGTTTAGCCCGTATAGGAGTGCGATAAAGATGAATGTACCAATTAAGTTGAAGTAGAGATGGATCATTGCTGCGCGCTTTGCGTTCTTGCTTGTGCCAATGCTCGATAATACTGCAGTAATACAGGTTCCTATGTTTTGGCCGAGTATAATAGGTGCTGCTGAAGAGAAGCGGATAGCGCCGGTAGATGTTAGTGCTTGGAGTATTCCGACAGACGCAGAGGAACTCTGAATGATTGCAGTGAATATTGCACCAACAGTTACACCAATAAAAGGATTAGAGACTGCAGTTACCACTCTCAAAAAAGCATCACTGTCCCTAAGGGAATATACCGCTGACTCCATTGTACTCATACCGAAGAACAAAATACCGAAACCAATAAGCATTTGGCTGATATCACGCTTACGACCAACTCTTTGTGTGATAAATAAAGCAATGCCTATTGTACAGACGATAGGGGCCAGTGAGGTAGGTTTGAGGAGCTTCAACAGGATGTTGTCTCCGCTTATATCACCAAGGGAAAGCAGAAAGGAAGTGATAGTTGTTCCAACATTAGCACCAAAAATGACGCCAATAGCTTGTCCGAGTTTCATTACTCCCGAGTTGACAAACCCCACAACCATAACAGTTGTTGCCGATGAACTTTGAATAAGACCGGTGACTAATGCTCCGACGAATACACCTTTTAATAGGTTGTTAGTTAGCTTTTCCAGAATCTTTTCGAGTTTTCCGCCAGACAGCTTCTCAAGTCCACTGCTCATTACAGCCATTCCGTATAAGAACAGTGCGAGACCGCCCAAAAGGGATACTATTTCAATTACTCCCATATATCCTCCAATATTCTTCAAGGTCAGACAAACACACGAACACTTCTTATTATAGTATAAATAACATGAAATTAATAGACATAAGGGCTTGCAGAACAATGGGGTAAAATGGAAGTGAAAAAACCGTCATAACTCCTAGTTTGGCAATTGAGGGTAATAGATTTATATATACTGCACAAAACAGTTTGCCGCTGTTGCCAGCAGGTCTTAGAAGTTGAGGTAAAACGGAGAAAACCGATGTGTTTGAGTTTTGCAATATAATAAGCAAAAAGCTGCAAAAGCAGCTTTGCATAGTACCTATATCCAACTTACAGTAAGCTCATTAACAGCATCCTTAATGATGCTTACGCACCGCTCAATGCTGCTTTCTATTGAAAAAGCTTCACCTGTAGCGATCTTGATATTGCACCCATCTAAAGGGATTAGGACCTTGGTCGCGTTACTTGATGTAATAGCGCAGGACATAGAAGGAGTGAGTTCGCCTAACATGGAGTTTGCAGCAATGATGGCGAGGGGACCAGTTATGATATCTGCCCTTGCCGCATTAAAAATTATGGCGTTTTCACCGGTAGCTCCTTCGTCGGCGCCCTCCCGCAGCATCCGGTTTGTCGCAGAGGCATTGGTGCCAAGTGCACAGATCCTGACACCCGAGCCCTTTGGAAACTCTGCACGGAGCTTTTCAACGAGGCTTCGACCGATACCGCCTCCCTGTCCGTCTATGACTGCTATAATAGTCTGCTTATTCTTGTTCACAAAACTCCCCTATTCATAAACGTCTTGAACATATAGTAAAGTACCTTGCAAATATACTGAGTAGCTACATGCCAAACAGATTAGCCAAGGGCATTATCACGATTCCAGCAAAGGTGGATATGAGTGCGAGCCTCTTGTGGCCGTACTGCCGGGAGGAAGGAAGCAACTCCTCTATTGCGATATATAGCATAATGCCTGTTACCATCGCGAAAATGATGCCCATAACAAGATCATTGATAATCGGCCTTAATAACAGGAAAGCAATAAATGCACCGAGCGGTTCTGCCATTCCCGATAGGAAGGTGTATTTTGCTGCTTTCCGCTTGCTTCCAGTCGCAAAGTAAATCGGCATTGCGACCGAAATACCTTCGGGTATGTTGTGCATCGCTATTGCCACTGTCACCTGAATGCCGAGAGACACGTCGGTGTATCCAGCCATGAAGGTTGCGATACCTTCAGGGAAGTTGTGAAGACCTATTGCAAGCATGGATACAAACCCTACCCTGTAGAGGTCCTTATGTTCACGGTCTCCAGTATCATGTTCTGTATCTTCGTGTGGTACTAGCTTGTCCAACAGCCCCGCGAAGATCACACCGACTGATAGAAAAAGCACCGAAAGGACCAGACCCCAAATATCACCGGCGAAATCTTTGAGAAACGTAGCGGATTGTGGGTACAGGTCAAGGAAGGAGACGCTGAGCATCACACCTGCAGCGAAGGCAAGAGAAGCGGAGACGAGCCTTTCATTTTTACCCTTAGTGAAGAAAAGAAGCACAGTGCCGAGCATAGTTGAAAACCCTGCAATCACCGCAAGCAAAAGAGCGATTAGCGCATTACGTGTAAACATAAATTGACCTCCGATATGTTTCGATAGGTATACCCAAATTATACAATATTTTCGCTGGATTCTCAATAGGACAGCGAGCTGTCTCCTACGCTAACGGTACTCCCATTGATGCCTTTTGTGAGAACTATATGGTTTTCAATGCGCTCTTTAAGCTCTGGTACATGCGATATTACGCCGATAATGCGGTCACCGCTTGCCAAAGAGTTCAATGTGCGCACAGCATTTTCCGTGGCCTGTGGGTCCAGAGAGCCGAAGCCCTCATCAATGAACATCATCTCGATCTCAACGCCACCTGCATGACTCTCGATAACGTCTGAGAGACCGAGTGCAAGCGACAGTGAAGCTAGAAAGCTTTCCCCCCCAGAAAGTGATTTTACTGTTCGGGCTTTTCCAGTGTAGTTATCCACAACATCGATGTCCAGTCCAGACTGTGAGCGTAGGTTGTCTGCGACTTCTCTCCGTATAAGGAGATAACGGTTGCCGGACATCAGTGCCAGACGTCTGTTTGCTACATCTAGGATCCGATTAAAATAGTACGCCTGGACATATTGTTCAAAGGTTAGTTTCTGTTTTCCTTCAAGCTCACCGTTAGCTGTTTTCGATAGCGTCCTTATCAGAACATAATCAGCTTCAAGCTCAATTCTCTTCGCGTTTTCATCTAGAATTCTTTCTTCTATACGCTCGTTAGACGAGTATCTTGCCGCCACGGCTCTAAGAGCATTATCTGTAACTTCTCTTTTCTCATCAAGGCTCCGCTTTCTTTCTATAAGCGCTTCCAGATCTCCAGGGGACTTGTCCGCTGTCTCCTTTTCAAGGCGCTGAAGGTCGGAGATCACGCTGTGTACTGAGTTGCGGTACTTTTGTAACTCTTGCTTTTTGCTCTCGATATCTGACTCATCAAGCAGTGACGAACGATAATCATCATCACTTCTGAAACCGCTCGCCTCGATAATATCGTAATATTTCTCGCGGGCAGTTTCCTCCCTCTTTAGTACATTCTCAATACGGTTTTGAAGATCTCTCAGCAGAGCATTTGCCGATTCCACCTCTCCTGTAATTGAGGTGTAGTCTTCCTCCGCTGTCCGCAGTGAGTCCTTGAGAGTCTTAAGTTTGCCCTCAAGCTCCTCTAGTTTTTCCTGTGCATCAGATGGAGATTCAAAGGATAACGTGGACCTCCGCGTTTCGATTTTGCCCGTTAACGACTTAAGCTCACCTGAAAGGTCGTTCATTCTTTCGATTGCTTGGATATGAGATTTTTCCACCTCAGTAAGTGCAAGTTCCAGCTCGCTTTGCCTTTCTCTCCACTTATCTCTCTTATTGATTCCCTTTTCAATTGATTCAATGTCTGACGATAGTTTGTCAAGTTTAGCTGCGATTTCCGAGTTGAGCGAAGATATGCTATTCAACAGTGTTTCTGGATCATCTGTAGTAGGTGATTGACCAAAAATGTCTTCATACTGATTGGACATATACTTCGAGACCGACTCGAGCTCTGCTGAGTATCTGCCCGCTGCTTGTGCTTCAACCTGCATCTTTTGTCTGGAAACTTCAAGGGAGTTCTTTTGTTCTTCCATATCTGCACTGCTTGGAGCGCCGGGAGTTATAACAGCTTTACATGGGTGCTCTGTTGAACCACAGACAGGGCAGGGTTCACCACTTTTTAGGGTCTGCGCCAATAATCCTGCTTGCTCACGATGAAAAGCAATTTCACTTTCGGCATACTTCTTGAACGCTCTCCGGTATTCATTTTCAGAGGTGTGAGACCTCTTTTCTGCATGCTCGAAATCTTGTCTGAGCTTCTTAACTCTAAGAACCTCGCTACGCAACTTCTTTAGATTACCTTCGGTTTCTCTTAGTTTCGTAGCACTGTTTCTATATTCGATGAGCCGTGCTTCATAAAACTCGGTATTGAAAAGGTTCTCATGGAGATCCGCTTTCTCAGACGCTATTTCTTCCTTCTGCTTTAGAAGACTTTGAATACTTCTTTCGGTGGCTTCAAGCTCACCCTCTAGTAAGTTTTTTTGCTCCTGTAGCTCCTGTATCTTGACATATTCGGGGAGTTCAGATTGAAGCTTTGCGATTGTGGACGAAACCTCACTTCTTAAGGATTCCTTGCTGCGTTCCGCTTCAAGTGTGGAAAACTTATTTTTTTTGGTTTCTTCGAGCTCTACCAACCTGGCACTAAGTACGTTCAAATCCTCTTTAAGCTGAGTTCTTTCGCTTTTCTCCCTAAGATAATCCCTTTCGAGTGGCCTGACAGAGTATAGAGCTTTTTCTGCATCAGCGAGTACGCGCTCGGTTTTGCTCATCTCTTCTTTTCGGGAGTCGAGGTCATCCTTTACTGCTTTTGCCTGCTCAAGGTCGGAGAAGAGCTTATTAATATGTTCACAGGTTGTAATATCTGCTATTACTTTCTCCAATTCGACTTCTATTGCTTTAAGCTGCTTTTTCAGCTCATCTTCAAGCCTCATATCGTTTTCATTCTGCTCTTTGAGAAGTTCGAGGATTTCTTCGACATTGTGTATGTTCGGCTCTCTGGATAGCTCTTGCATATTGGTATCCGGAACATTATCGTCTGCGTACTGTATTCCGCTAATATATTGTAGGATGCTTTTTATGCTGCCATCAAGTTTCGCTTTTGCCTCTTTCTCGCGATCTTTTAGAACCTTTTGGGTGGTGTTCAACAGGTCAGTTCCAAAAAGGCGCCTAAATATTTCGGCCCTCTCTTTACTGTCAGCAAAAAGGACCTTCCTGAACTCACCCTGTGCAATCATAGCGATGAGCTTAAACTGTGAGTATGTTATTCCGAGCAGGTCGGTGATGTATCCCGTTACTTCGCGATACCCGGAAATGAAAGTGCCGTCGGGTAGCTCCAGTGTGGCGTCGGCGTTTTCCCAAGTTGTTCCGTTACCAGTTTTCTTAGGGCGCTCGTACCTTGGGTTCCTCCTTACGCTATAGCTCTTGCCTTTATGTGTGAATAATAGCTCAACGTATGTCTCGGTATCTGGTCGGGCAAAGTCGCTGCGAAGAGTATCGGTCGTTCTGTCATTGCCGCTGGCTTCACCGAACAGAGCGAAAGAGATAGCGTCGAAAATAGTTGTCTTGCCGGAACCGGTGTTTCCGGATATAAGGAAGAGGCCACGTCCCCCAAATTTGGAGAGATCTATCTCAACGAGGTTGCGAAAGGGACAGAAGGCACTCATAGTTATTTTTACTGGTTTCATCTCAGCAATCCCCCTTCATAGTAGCAGTTCTCCCGTATCATCGAAAACCTTTTTCATCAGAAGAATCTGTCTTTCCGTCATTTCAACATTATTACAGCTCATGTAGAAATCGGTGAAGAGCTCGAGGGGACTCCTGTTCTCGACATCGTGGCCTGCTGAGCTGTTAGTGACAGGGAGCGCTGTTCTAGAGTTCTCGAAATCGAGCCTGAGGATGTTTGGATACACATTTCTAAGCTGCCCCAGTACGTCAAATAACTCCTCTTCATCTGTGACGGTGGCGTGAATCAAGTCATTCCTGCCTTCGGGATTTTCCAATCCAGCATCTAGGAGGTCTTTAAGCGGCCCTTTGATCTCACGCATATCGCGAAGGGGCTTAAGGGGAATGGTCCTTATTTCAAGATTTCCTTTCGCCCGTAGTTCAACCACAGTCAGGGATTTCTTGTGTAAGGATTCAGAAAAAGAGTATTTTAGTGGAGAACCGGTGTATCTGATGTGCTCATGGCCTATGTACTGAGGTTTGTGTAGATGTCCAAGAGCTACATAATCGAACACAGAGAAGAGTGATGTGTCAATGTTGTCGAGGCCTCCGACTGATATGTTTTCGGAGTCGCTGATCTCGGGCTGAGCAGACCCATGTGTGACGAATTGATGCGCAACGATGATGTTTCTGCTACTCTCTTCAATTTGCGCAGTACAAAATACTGCAGCAACCGCATCTTCGTAGGATTCGATGTCAAACTCAAAAAAAGGGCGGACCATAGGAGGCTTTATGTAAGGCATGAGATAGATATTTACTTCACCGAACTCATCCTGTAGGGTTTTCTTTGCCAATGTCCCGTCAAATGTGCCTTGTATATGTATGCCTGACTTTTCGAAGATTTTGTTCCCAAAGCCGAGACGCTGCGGTGAATCATGATTTCCACTTATGATAAAGATGGAAAGGCCGCGGTCTATAAGATCGTTAAGAAAATCGTCAAGCAGGTCTACCGCTTCGACTGAGGGTAGGGTCCTATCGTATACGTCGCCAGCGATCAGTACCCCATCGGGCATCTCCTCATCGCATGCCGAAAGCACCTCGCCTAGAATGTGTCGCTGGTCTTCTATGAGGCTTAGCTCACCGATGCGACGCCCGATGTGGAGATCTGACAGATGGAACAGCTTCATTTTGACACCTCTCGCTATACGAAATGTAATATTCCGTCATACTATTACAAAAACGGCGGTTGTTGCTACTTTTTTATCTTATCTTTTCGAGCGTTACTTATAGCATAAAAGCAAATTCGGCCTTTAAGAAAATTGTAGCACCTATGGGAATGTAATTCAATATACTCGCATTTTGTAGATGTACAAGCATTTGTACATAACCAGTAACACGGAAAAGAAAATTGGACTGCAGAAAAACTGCAGTCCAACATATTGGTGCGCCCGACAGGAGTCGAACCTGCGACCTTCAGAGTCGGAGTCTGACACTCTATCCAACTGAGCTACGGGCGCAAAAAGAATATGGGAAGTACAACTTCGTGCTGATTTGGGTCTAACAAGGTAGGCACAGGAAATCGTACAAAAGGTATTATACAGAATGTCGACTGTTTTGTAAACAGCCGCTGGGTTTTTTATTCGTCAAGGTCTTGAAAAAGGTGCTCACCGATGTGGCAATAACCGCCAGGATTCTTATCGAGATAGTTCTGATGATACTCCTCTGCAGGGCTATAGTTCTCGAGGGGCTTTACCTCTATTGCAATAGGTTTATCGTGTTGTTCTGCCAGTTTAGCTATTGCACTATCGATGATGGGGCGGTCTGCATTATTTACGTAGTAGATACCTGTGCGATATTGTGTACCTACATCCCCGCCCTGTCTGTTTAACGAAGTAGGATCGATAGCTCGGAAGTATACGTTTAGCAATTCATCTAGAGAAATATACTCATCGTTATACACAACTTGCACAGTTTCGGCATGTCCTGTATTATTTCTACACACTTCTTCATATGTCGGATTTAGTGTTTTGCCGTTTGCATAACCGGCCTCTGTTGAGATAACGCCCTTAATTGAGGCTAGATATTTTTGCACACCCCAGAAACATCCGCCTGCAAGATAAATCTCCGAATACTCACTCATGGAACTTTCCTCCAAAATCGTAATCTAAATATATGATACCAAAATATATAGTAAAACAGGGTATAATACCTGTAGTAAACTCTAAGGTGGTGCTCTAACAAAATGATGCTTAATCTGAAAAGAATGATCGCTGTGGTTTTGTCAGTAGCTTGCTTGTTTGCATTTTCGGCATGCGATATTATGTCCCCGCGGAATCCGCAGCCCAGTCCTTCTGTTGAGTTGTTAGACGAGTCTGACAATCAGATGGATCAAAATACCGATAACATAAAGGAAAACTCCGATGATGGAAGTGCCACGCCCGATGATGAGCGGGATAATACTGAGGATTCCCCAAACTTGGATTCCGTTAAAGAATACTTCCCCATATACATGGATACGCGTCTTGTGTACGAAGGCAAGGGGAACGAGTATGCATACTTCAATGTGTATACTGACTACGCATCGGAGAGTCTTGTCCAACAGCGGATCGACAACGGAGGCACCCAGACTGTAAGGGTGATAGAGATAGATGACAACGCGATTGTGCAGAAGTTGTTTCGTGGAGAGGTCTATTATCGTGAAAATTTGCTGAGATTAGCCAGTACAGCTGGCGGTATAAGTGTTGCTGATGATGGTACCAATGCAGATATTCTGTTGAAGGTGCCGATTAAGGTCGGAAACCAGTGGACGCTAGCCGATGGATCAACCAGAAGTATAACGAATGTTGACGCCGAAGTCGAGACACTACATGGAAACCGCAAAGCAGTGGAAGTAACAACTGTAGGTAAGCACGGCACAACATTGGATTATTACTCAGAAGGTATCGGGCTTGTCAAGACCATCTATCGGACCGAAGGTAGCGAAGTTAGTTCAACGCTCAGTCAGATAGAGGAGGGTGTCCCGTTTGTACAGCTGGTTAACTTCTACTTCCCGAGTGTTGATGACAGTGATGCAATATATTATGTCTCAAGAGAGGTTCCTTACTATACAAATGATATAACAAGAATCAAATTAGAAACAGAATATAGAGATGCTTATGATCAGGGAGGAGAAAAAATCAGTACAGTTTTTAGCGAGAATACAAAGATAAACAGCTTGTACCTGAATGAAGACGGCATGGTGTATATTGACCTGAGCGGGGACTACTTAACAGAGATGAATGCCGGGGCGGGCTATGAGTCCGCCATGCTTCAATGCATAGCTAACACGTTCGGCGGATACTATAATGTGGAGCGTGTGTATATTACGATTGACGGTGAACTCTACACTTCGGGACATATTAGCCTTGAGAAGGGGGAGTACATTGAGGTAAAGATAGAGGATGCGAAGAGCGTAAAGATGTAGAGATAATCAATCAACCCCTCCGGTTCAGACTTAGAGCGGAGGGGTTTGTTATATGTTTTCTGATATTCTACTTTGTTATAACTGAAGAACCGCGCTTTATAATGCTGTGCCCCAGTAAAACTTGCTTTGAAACAGTGGGCTTTTCATTAATTACAGAAACCAGGAGGTTTGCAGATTCATACCCCAGCTCGAAGTTTGGCTGCTTGATGGAAGTAATGAACGGGTCCGTCATAAAGCATGTAAAGGTATTGTCAAAGGTCGTTACAGCAAGATCCTCCGGTATTCTTAAGCCCATTGCTTTTGCAGCGTTTATGCAAGATGCCGCTATCTGATCGTTACTGCAGACAATGCCGTTCGGACGTTCATCCTCGGGGTAGGAGAGTAGATTCCTGACGATGGAATGTATCTTTTCGACATACTCTCTGTAATTCTCGATTCCCAGCTCAAAGTCCGTGCGGACAATGAACTCAGGATTCAAATCTATATTGCTCTCATCAAGGGCGCGCCTAAACCCGTACTCTCTGTCCAGAGCGAACTTAACCTGATATCCGTAAATATACTGCGGGGAGATGAAAGCAAGCCGTCTTTTTCCGGTCTCGATTAGGTGATTTGTGATATCTCGGGTGGCACCGCTGTTATCTATCGTTACTAGGTTGGCTTTAGGGAATACATCATATTCGTTACACTGAACGATCGGACATTTTGAGAGTAAAAATTCCGAGATGTTGGAAGAGAGGCGGATGTTTAGCAGTACGATTCCACTAAAGAGACCTTCCTCTACATATTTGACGTATGCGCCATCATTGTTGGACTGGGCTATTGTTATCATTGCATCATAGCCATGGTCTCTAGCACCTTCGAATATCCCGTTTGTAATCTGTGGAACAGGACTCGGGGTCAGCACAAGGAGTGACTTTCGGTTCGACTTATGAGATGCCCTACCCCTTGGTTTTGGAGTGTAGTTAAGCTCCTCGACAGTCTTTAATACTTTCTGCCTTGTTTCATCGCTTATCATCTTGTGTCCATTGAGAACCCGAGAAACAGTTGAAATGGAAACGTTTGCTTTTTTAGCCACATCCCTAATAGTTGCCAAGATACCACATCCTAAAGGTGTTATTATATTATACAGATACTATCATAACTTATGAAATTCGTCAATGTTTAAATTTAAGTTTCATCTCAAAAATAGGAAATTATTTTACTAATAACGCAAAAGGCAAAGCGCATAGCGGCAATAGCTTGCGATGTATACCATACACAGAGTGGGAATGCAAAACCAATAATAATTATGAAACAAGCTTGACTATGTTTATGCAACAGAGTATAATGAGTACCAGAGTTATTTATCAAAGATTCTGTATAACAAGGTTATATGCTACCAGAAGGAGGAAAAACAGACAATGACTGAAGAAATCAGAGGCCCAAAGCGCGGTGTATCCACCTACAGTTATGTGGGTGAGCTGAACACCACAATGACACTCGAGGACTGCTTCCAAGACATGAGCGATATGGGAGCATACGGACTCGAGATTCTTGCCGACGGTATTATCGAAGGCTATCCGATTCCGACGAAGGAGTGGCTCAACAACTGGTTTGGACTAATTGCAAAGTACAACATTAAGCCGGTAGAGTACGGACATTGGATTGAGTCCCGTCTGTACGCTGACCACGAGCTGGATGTTGAGGAATCCTATGAAATGCTGTCGCACGACATAAAGCTTGCAAGCTACTTGGGATTCAGCGTAATGCGTACCAAACTCGGAGTCATTGACGAGACCCTTACCCCTGTTAAGAACTGGCGAGAGATCATTAAACGTGCACTGCCCCTTGCCGAGAAGTACAATGTTGTCATGCTCCCAGAGATACATGCTCCAACACTACTTAAGGACAGGATGATTGAGGAGTACTGCGAGTTTATCGATAAGGAGCAGACGAAACACTTTGGATTTAATATCGACTTCGGAGTTTTCCAGGTTCGCGACGGAATCAATGTGCGCGCAATTCCAGGCTGGGATCCCAACAGACCTACACACAGTGAGCCCGAAGATATTATTCCACTGCTGCCATATGTTCATTGCTGCCATGCAAAGTTCTATGATATGAACGAGAACTTTGAAGAGACAACCATTCCGTACGACAAGATTGTGCCAATCTTGAAAGAGCACGGATGGAACGGATATCTCCTAAGCGAATATGAGGGCAAAAACAAGGATGTACCGGGCTATGTTACCACACAGCTTCGCCGTCATCACGTGATGCTTAAGCGTCTGCTCGGTCATTAAGTTGAACATCGCAAAGTAAACTCAAAAATTTTGTAGCAAAGGAGAGCTCATTAATGCTTGAAAAAGAAGTTGTACAGCATAGAGGATTTAGAAACGTTGAAAAAGATGGCGAAATAATCGGCTTTCAGGTCGCTATTCGTCAGCTAGGATATCGTGGTGCATGGCTTTCCCAGATTCGTTTTGACTCAGTCATCGTTGATGGAGTAGAATACAGGGAAGACGTAGTAACTTGGACCATCAGCGGAATTGAATATACCGTTGAAGAGATGAAAACACTCGGTCGTGTGATGTGGCCACTGAATGAGACTGCAATCCTTACAGTCAAGAAACCCGGCGGACTGGAGCAGGGCGAGCATGAAGTTCAGGTAATAACCGGACATATCGCATCGTACATTCCACCAAGAATGGACACAATGTACATTGAGATGGCAAAGCGCAGACCAAACACACGTAAGCTCATCATTGTATAACATCATAACATCAAAACAAGCGGCCTCACTTGATTTTTCAAGTGGGGCCGTATTTTTGAGACACAAATACTTATGAAAGTCATTGTTGATCCCGCTCAATATTTACAGGGCTTCTATATCTTTGTCTTGAAGTGGCGTTCGTATGGGAAGCGGTAGGTGTCAGGATGGTTATGGCTCCTAGTGTCGTCATATATCGAAGAAATATAGTCAAGCTCTTCAGCTGTGAGCTCGAAATCAAAGATATCGATGTTCTCCTGCATTCTACCGTAGTTGTATGATCTGGGGATTGGGATCATACCGAGCTGGGTGTTCCAGCGCAGGCTGATCTGAGCGGGAGTTTTTCCGTATTTCTGACAGAGATCCTGGAGCTGTGGGGCTACAGTGTCTATACCGGACATCGGGCTGTAGGATATTACCCTAATATCGTTTGAGGTGCAGAACTTGTGTATTTCGGATTGATAATATCCGACGTTCATCTCGAGTTCGTTTACCATTATGGGAATCTCGGCCTCCGCCATAAGGGGTTGAAGATGGTTCTCAAGGAAATTACTCACCCCGATTGCACGTAATTTGCCTTCACGGTAATACTTTTCCATTGCACGCCATGTCTCCAGATTCAGTTTCTGCCAATCATCATCATGGCCATGAGGTATTGGCCAGTGAATCAAATACAGGTCAATATAATCAAATCCCAAATCCTCGAGGGACTCATCGATTACTGCAAGAGTACTCTCATAGCCCTGTTCAGCGTTCCACACTTTGCTAACAATGAAAAGCTCTTCTCTCGGCACACCTGAAGCCCTTAAGGCTTTACCCAGTCCCTGTTCATTCATATAGAAACTTGCTGTGTCAAACAGGCGATAACCAATTTGTGTAGCGTGTTTGTTTCTGTCAACGCTGACTTCATGAGTTACTTTGAATTGGTATGTTCCGTACCCTATACATGGGATTTTGACTCCGTTATTGAGAGTATATGTATCTGTTAAGGATCGTGGTACAGTCATTGTTTTTCCTCCAAACCCGCCAGTAATATAAATAAAAGCTGTCTTTTGCTACATTTCCTGCTTCAGTGGAATCTTTCCCACTGCGCGTCAAAAACGGAACGTATCATAATCCAAAAGACAGCTTTTATTCTAACTTAACAAATTCGTATTTTAGTAGCCAATACCTGAGCTAGTAGATTGAATGAATGTGCTATACAAGAACTAGCTCGCGTGTCATGGTGTCCGCTCTGCCAAAAGGCATCCCGCCATCCATACGTACAGGAAGGTATGAACGGATCTGCCAGAAATTAACACTGACAGTATGGGCTCCGGTTTCAAGTCCGCCTTCTTTTCTCACACGGATATAAGCGACTTCATCTCTGGGCCACTTTATGCGGTCCTTATCAGCCATCTCATCATATGTATACTCGATACCGCTAATCAGGAAAGTTACATCCTCAGGCCCATACTTTTCTCCGTCTACTGTCAGATGATCAAAGCGGAATTGAGAGAGCCAGGTGCCACGGTAGACATTCTGACGGATACCGACCTGAAAGCCTACAACCTTTCCGTCCTCTACAATGTTTCTAAAACCTTTGTGTTGAATGACTTCTCTTTCTAACATTATTTAACCCCCTTTGATTATTCGCCAAGTAGGCGTTTAAGCATTACGTGGTGCCTGCGAACCTGAGTTGTGGCGTATCCGGGAACATCCTTGTTGGGTCCTTCATACTCACTTAGGAGATATCCGTTCCAGTTATGTTCCTTCATGATGTCGATGACTTCTTTATACGGAATAGTGGTCTCTTCGAAGTCTTCGTTCATGTTGTTGAACTTGGCGTGGCAGCAGTATACGTAGGGAAGTAGTGGAATTAGATCTTCAGGAGGACTGGGGCTCATATCAACAGGACCCTGTCTTCTCGGTCTTCCGTCTGCTGACTGGGTCATGAACACACCAAAGTCGATATTCAGACCAAAGTGTTTAGTCTGCTCTTTGTCGATGAATTCAACGTAGTCGTCAATCATTTTACTCTTAAGCTTAGTCGGTAGATGTATCTCGGGAAGCATGACAACATTGTACTTCTCTGCGTATGGAAGAGCGCGCTTAATGAATTCTTTCCAATTTGGTACAGGAGTAAGTGTTTCATCACATACGCCCAGTTTAGTGCGCATGCAGGTAAAGCCCATGAAGGAAGCGAGCTTAATGTCGTGGATCAGCATCGCTAGAGCTTCGTCCGTTGTATAGTCGCGGTCGCGGAACATACGGCTCTCCACCCAGTGACCATACTCAACAGGAACGATATCGTACTTTTCGATCATGCCGAACCACTTGTCGAGCCAATCGTTCGACGGGTTTGGATAACCCTTTACGATTCCGTCCGCCAGGATCTCAAGACCATAAGCCCCGATGTCCTGCATGTGCATGAACATATCTTCCAAGTCCATGTTGCAGTACAACTGCTCATCCCAACAGTAGGAAGACACGCCTCTGTGGATACCCTTTACTTTGTTCTGGCTCAATTGTATAACCTCCCTATTCACATAACGATTAGTGATGTTCCGAAAGTTAACCCATTATCAAAAATCCTATGGGCATCACTCTCGGAAGTTGCATTAGTTTCATAAATAATATTAACATTGTTTCATTCACCTGTCAACTGATTTTTTTGAGCACTTAGGTATGTTGGATAAATATCAGGGCTTTAGAGGGATAAATTTGTTGTTGTAAGACAGAAGAGGAATGACATAACGAGATAACTATGAGTTAAGCCTAATAGGGAATACTTGTAGAGTTAAGTAAAAGGGCTAGTAGCTGTAACATGTTTGGAGTGATGTGACTTACGAGTTCGCCTAAAGCGAAATAAGTATTATGCAACAAATCATAAGCATTATGTTCCGCTATATTAGTGGGGAACATGCACAAAAAGAGTAAGTAATAATTGTACTAAACGGGGAAATAGTAGATAAAAATTGCATTATTTAGGAAATGGTGATAAACTTAGTTAGACACGTTATACATATGATATACATATGATTCATGAAACTTAGGTGGAAACAGCTAAGAAAGAAAAGGGGTTTTGCTATGAAAAGATTTATTTCTATCGCTCTTGCACTAATTCTAGTACTAGTCCTCTTTGTAGGTTGCGGAAAAGAGGAAGCGTCAGAACCTTCAAAGGCGCCGGTAGATTCTAAGCCGAGTGAGCAGCCCGTCGAAACACCTGACGAAGATGAGGATGACGGCGTGGATGATTCAGAAGACAAGCTGCTGCCTATTGTTGATGAAACAATGGAGTTCTCGATTTTTGCTTTTGTCTTTATGGCTGAACAGATGACTGATCTAAATGATGGGTATGCTTTCCAAGAGCTTGAGAACAGGACTAACATCCATATAAATTGGACGATCCCGTCTCTTGCCAGTGGTGCTGAGCAGTTTAACCTAATGCTAATATCAGGAGACTACACCGATGCAGTATTAGTAGGAAATATGGGACAGTGGGTAGGTGGCCTCGATGCAAATGTTGATGATGGATTTATCCTAGATCTTACAGATTTGCTACCGGAGTATGCGCCGAACTACACAGCACTAAGAACTAAGGACCCTGCCGTTCGTAGGGACACTACTACTGACATGGGTCGCGTGGTTTCGCTCCGCGCCATATATCCAGATGAGAGACAGCCAAACTTTGCAGGGCCTGTTTTCCGTCAAGATCTGCTTGATAAAGCTGGATACACAGGTGAAATTGTAACCGTTGACGATTGGTACAATGCACTTACGGCTCTTAAAGGGGTTGTAGACAAAGAGCCATTCTATCTCACGGAGAGAACATATCATGGAGTGGACTGCAACCTCGCTACAGCATTTGATGTTGCGGTCACGCAAAGCGGATATATTCAGGCTGATGGCAAAGTCGAATACACGTTTATTTCGGACGGTATGAGAGACTATTTGAGAACCATGAACAAATGGTATTCAGAAGGCCTCATTGATAAGGATTTTACATCCAGAACCAATATAATGTTTGTTGAATACTCTGATATCCTCGATAATGACCACGCTGCTTTTCATTCTGTATTCACATACATTGACAACTATGAGAATCAGGGGGTGGAAGCCGGATATGAGCTTACTCCTGTACGTCTCCCAGTAAGGCAAAAAGGCGATATACGGCATGTCTGGACTAATGGAGGCAGGATGAACCAAGGCGTTACAACACTGTTCCCCGATTGCGAGCATCCAGAAATCTTGCTGAGATGGTATGATTATCTCTACACAGAAGAAGGTGCATTGCTATACAACTACGGCTTAGAGGGACAGGGGCATACTATAGTAGACGGTAAACCGATGCTCTCTGAGCTAGTTGTTGCAAATCCCGACGGTATAGGCATGAGCCAGGCACTAAGCCTTTATACCTTCCCTGCACCATTCCCGGGTGCCCTCGAATGGAGACGTGAGTTCACAAACTACATGTCCGAAAAATCTATCAATGCAAACTTCCTTTGGAGCGAAGATGCAGACCTTGCATACGAGCTTTCAGATTCGGTCACTATGACCCTTGACGAAATGGGGGACTACTCAAAGAGGCACGGCGACATCAATACATATGTCATTGAACAGATTCCAAGGTTTATCATAGGTGACCTTTCTGTTGAAGATGATTGGGACGCATAT
>JAAYOS010000045.1 GCA_012520195.1 Clostridiales bacterium
GTGACATCGGGCGTTTTTTTATGCAGCCCTCTTTTCCAGTATATTTCGCCGGTCCTCCGGCTGTTACTGGGGCGTGAAGAACAGTCACATTGTCGAAATGTGTTTAATATTATGTGATAGGCAGATACACACAAAGCGTTTGATATCTCTACAATATATTTACATATATTTCAGAAAGGAGTTAGTGACTCTACGTCCTTCCCGAATGTACCCGTTGTAGATGCTACTAGTGACGTAAGCCGCGAAGATTCTTTGAATCTCTTGCTTGCTTCGATAGCTTTTGAAGAACTTGCGCTCGCACACATTATAAATGCCGAGGCCGAGAAGATCCAATGTGTACTCGGTACCCTCGAAAACAGTAATTGCTGTCGCAGAAAAAACTTTGTTAACGGCCAGCAGAATGGTCCTCCGGTTGCCGGTCAGGAAATTGTTCCACCACGCCGTAAGCATGCATGCCCAACGTTAGAGGATCTCTTAGATATTAACAGGTCGGTTGAGCGAACTTTAAGGAATGTTATCAAGAACCAAATGCTGCTTCAGTTTAAGCTGGAGGATGTGTTAGCTGCTGAGGTGTCCACAACCTCTACTTCGACTACGACCAGTACAACCTCCAGCACTACATCTAGTACAACTTCCAGTACGACTTCAAGCACCACATCTAGTACGACCTCCAGTACGACTTCCAGTTCAACGACCAGTGATACGACTACAGATACGACTAAAACCAAAGAGCCTGTTGAAGCCGGATCTGCATGGACGCAGGGAATCCACTTTGGGGCCTCCGCTATAGCGAAATATACTACTCTGGAAGAAAACGAGGACGAGAAAACAGTTGACCTGGTACTGGGTAACGAAGAAATCGTTGTCGGTGATGTTGAAATAGTAAGAGACGGTGACACATTGTTTGTCACACTGACAACAAATGATCCATACATCATGTCCCAGGCGCACCTCTATGTCGATGACACCCCGCCTACAAACAGTGCCCCAGGCCAGCTTGGCCACACGTTTGACCCGGGATTCTTCTTCACATCACATACCTTCGAGGTAGATATCAGCGGCCTAAGCGGAACACTTTACATCGCAGCACACGCAAACATATTCATGTTCGAGTAATCGTCTGAGAGTTTATAGGCAGATAAAAGGGGACGGTCTGCACATGTTTGAGATACAACATGCGCGGAGACCGTCCCCGCTATTGTTTCTAGCGATTGCTTTTTAGTAAGTGCTACCCAGTGATTGTAAGGTGCTAAAGAAAATCACTAGAATTAATAGAGACTATAGCTCAGGCTGTTGAGCATTCCAAGAATGGCGCTTAGAATTGCTGCGCCAAATAGTATGGAGAGGACAATACCAATAACAGCTAGAATTAGTACTGCTCGTGCATAGTTCTTCTTATTCAAATTGACGGAGCCGCCAAAGGCCCATACCAGGGTTAGAATGAAGCCCACAATTGGAATGGATAGCAGGATGAACATTAGTATGTACTGTCCCACTCTAAGAGGCTCTGTATTTGATGGCGCATAGTACGTCGTAGCTTGCGGTGGTGGTGGCGGTGGCGCATACCCCTGCTGATAGGGGGGTGGTGCAGCCTGCTGCTGGCTTTGGTTTGGAGCGGTGTTTACCTGAGGCTCTGGATTTACGTGTTGAGCAGGCTCAGTAGAAGTACCGCAGGATCCGCAGAATTTTGCTCCTTCAGGAAGTTTAGTCCCACAATTACCACAAAACATTTGTTTTTCCTCCTAACATCTAAATAATGCAAACTGACTATTCGGCCTTTGCGCCGCACTGGATGCAGAACCTGGAGTCTGCAGGCAGGGGTGCGGAGCAAGAAGAACACAGCCTTTCAGCTGCCTCAGATGGAGCGTCTTCCTGAACAGGAGCTGTAGGCTGTACAGTTTGTACTGGCGCCGTTGCCTGTACAGGATTTTCAACCTGTGTAAAGGTGACGGGTTGAGCGATGGGAGGTGCCTGTGCAGGGGGAGCAGCCTGTGCGGGGGAAACTACACCAGTTGCATCGCTTTTTGATGTGAATGCTGCGGTGATATCTCCACCGGCCATTTTCTCGATAATGGGTAGTTTTGCATCTTTGCCGCGTGCAACTCGTATAACCGCTAGTACGGTAAATACTAGCATGGCAATATAGATAATGGAGCTAAAGAAGGAGCTCACTGAAATTATGGCGTTTACTGCACCATATGCATTGATCCACCTAAAGAATGTGGAGAAAATGCTGAATGCCCAAGTTATCACCGTGTCGGCTAGAAAATACGCCATGGATAGCAGAAGTGCCTGCAATACTTGCCTGTTAAGCCATTCATCCTTTTCGGCCAACAGCGCAAAGCCGCAGATAAGTAATACCGAAGTAGGCTGTCGCAATGCTGCGAACACAAAAGCGATTACCGCTATTGCAGCCGTACTCAGTCCGAACTTTCCTTTTTTCAAAATCTCTACCGTCCTTTCAATATGTAATGTGTGCATAAAGATTGGCACTGACATACATAGCATACAACAAGTTGACGGAAAATTAAAGTAGTTTCTTAGGACTCTATGAGCGGCTGCAGTTGGTGATGCCATACCCATTGGGGGCTAAAATTTTGCCTCGCCAATGTCTTAGCAATGAGAACGGGGTTGTCGCGCATGCGGTTGACGATTATCGTTGCGTGTTCTTCCAAATACGCCTGTTCCGAAGGTGTATATGTCTCCTTCGTGTCGTAACCGAAATTTCGGGCATCCCATCGCATAAAATATGCTTTTAGCTTTTTTCCAAGCTCCTCAAGAGCCGGAACCATTTCATTGAGGACAAGGAAGTTGCCACGGCTTGCCGCCTCAAGGACTGTCAGCCCGAAGGACTCCGAGTAGGACGGACAGATGAACAAGTTCGACAGTGTGAGCAGCTCAAATACACCGCTTCTCGGGAAGCCATTTGGGTAGCCGATATCGCTAGTAAAAAGGATATCGGGACAGGCAGTGTTGGGTGTGTTGAGTGTGTTGGGGGGGATATCTAAACTATCTAAACTATCTATGCTATCTACACTGTCTGAGCTATCTTTTATATCTGCCTTATCAACAATGCTATTACTTTTGGTATTATCAGACACATCTATACTATCTGTAGTGCTTTTCGCTGCATCTTCTTCATCAACATCCAAACCGTAGAACTCACCGATTTTTCTGATTGCGTATTTATATCTTTGCGGTTCGATATCCATACATGGAAAATCACAGAACACCACCTTGACGCTCAGTTCGGTCCTCTTTTTTATCGCGCCAGCGAGGGCTGCGACCTTTTCGAACTTTTTGCCGGTGGTCAGCCGTCCGGGGTACACGATGAGGATATCGGGGTTTAGCAGGTTAACGTGTTTATGTATTTCGACCAGTTTAGGGATGCTAAGCTAGTCGTTATCGACCGAAAGATCGAGAGAAGCACTGATCAACCTTTTGACAACGCCCGTTTGCAGGCAAAAGATACGATGACAATTTGGGCTGATAGCGAAAGTGGCCTTCAGTATACGTACGAACCGCAATACTTTAATATATCGGTAGATGGAGAGACATTGCCTGCACAGTATGCAGGTATACCGGTGGCGCAAAAGGTTAGCGGCGAAGTTCCTTGGGATTCATCCGTGTGGGAGTATTGGGATAAAAATGAGAAGATTATGAAAATTATTATCCCGTATTCAGATGGAGATGAGGGATATTTTCCGCGATTGACCGACATTTTCAGGTGATCGGATGCGTTGAGTCTTTGGGTGCGTGGAGGAGTTGGTGGAGCTGAGCGCGTTGACGAGTTGGGCGAACTGGACGAGTTGGACGAGCTGGGGAGCTGGAGGTTTTGGGCACGTGAAGAAACTGGGCGAGCTGAAGGAAATGGACTAATTGAGCGATTTGGACAATCTGGAACAACTATACGAACTAGGCGAACTGGGCTAATTGAACGATTTGGACAATTTGGAACAACTAGACGCACTGGCGAACCATATGACAAAACAGTTGATAAATGAAATTCGCTGTGGCATTATTAAAGTGTTAATGCGCTGATTTGTCAGATTGGGATAAGCTGTGAGCAGGGGAGCAGACACCCGGGGTGGCATGGATCTGCCTTTAGTCGTATGGAGTTGTGAGATTGTGAAGATATCATGCTAAGCGAAAGATATAAAAGGTATATATATTGGACAATGGTTATTTGCTGGATGGTTGTTCTTTTCGTACTTTCAGGGCAAAGCGCGGAGAAGTCATCGTCGGTCAGCGGTAAGGTGATTGAGGTAGTGGCCACCGTTATTAAGCCATCCTTCACCGAGTTGGATGTTGCTGAGAAGTCAACTTTCATTGGTGAACTACAGGCGACTGTGCGTAACCTTGCGCACTATTTTTCTTACTGCGTGCTGGGAACTCTGCTATCGCTGGCGATGCAGACACATTCTTTGCGCTTGCGCTTGCGGAAGCAGATGCTTTGGGCTTTGGCCATAGGGGTAACCTATGCTATAAGCGATGAAATCCACCAGTACTTCGTGCCGGGCAGGAGCATGCAGCTGTCCGATATCATCCTCGATTCATTCGGTGTCCTTACAGGTATTTTACTAGTAAACTATAGAGCGCTATTGCGGCTTTTTGCGGCCGCGGGCTGACACCCGTGAGCGTACGTAGTCCTATGGTGCAGTTTCTCGGTATAACTCGCTGTAGGCTGTAGTTCCGACTTGTGCACTCGACCACGAGATTGATGGAAAAGTGCATCAAGAAGAGATGTTATGGAAATGTGGAAAATCTTAGCAAGGGGGTTTCCCACATTCTCACAACACTGCTGCTACTACCTAAATGCATGCCAGCCAGACACAAAATTTTAATGTTTTACCTTTTTGGTTTTGATTAACTTTCATTTTCCTTTTGATTCTTGCTTCTTCTTGATTTTTATTTTCCTCTTTTGTTTTTTCCTTTATTTTCCTCTTCATTTTCCGTGTCTTCTTTTTCGAAACGTTAGCTGAGGATTGAGTCGAGGATTAAGTCGAGGATTAAGTCGAGGATTGAGCAGGGATTAAGTCGAGGATTAAGTCGAGGATTGAGCTGAGGATTGAGCAGAGGATTGAGCTGAGGATTGAGCAGAGGATTGAGCAGAGATCAAGCGAATGCTAGATGCTGGGCAATGGTCTTTACCCAGCCGTACACAAAAATCGATGTTTTTGCGCAGAATCTTGAGTTGTGTGTTGATTGCGCTAGAGTGATATATGGCATGCGGCATATTCTATAACGTGTACCGCATAAAAGAGCCAAATAATCACTTTGCACTCACACAATACTTCGAAATTTGCGCATTTTTCGCAATATATGTAACATTTCATATAATGTGCTTTTTCGCAGTATGCGGTGGACGGCATATGTCTGCGCAAAAAATAAAGTAATGTGTGGCTTCCTATCATGTTGTGACTAGTGACAGGAGGTTTTCACACATTACTGCAATTTTTAAGCATCCCTTCTCAGAGAAGAGTGGACCGAAAAGATGATGTGGATTAGAAGAAGAGAGGGAAGGCTCCGTTTTAGAGCTTAGTATCAACTATAGGCTCTAGTTAAACTTCCTCTTTTGCTTTCGCTGCCGCTATGGCTTCGCTGTCGGGCTTTACGCGCCATGCTACAAATAGGTTGCCGAGCGAGAGGAATGCTGCCATGAAGAAAACGTATTGGGGACCAAACTGAGTCCAGATGAAACCGCTCAGCTGAGCCGCAAGGATCGCTACGATGTGGTCTAGGCTCGTGCCTGTTGAGAGGACTGATGTTATCTCAGATTGGTCATATGCTATTGAGCGCAGATAGACCGATTTGACTATGCTCAACTGCATGGACAGCCTATCCAATATGAAGAGGAGATATACGAGCAGAACCGAAAATCCAGCGCCTGATATCGCATTCTCAGATATATACCACACCACAAAACCATATATCGTATATACAAATATAAATATCAACGCTTCGGTGAACAGCATAAACCTGATTCCAAGCTTATCCATCACCTTGCCGACTAGCCGCAGGAAGAAGACGCCTATGAAGCTGCTGATGATAGTTAGGAGTGACATGATATCTGCACCCTTAAGCAGTAGGTCAACTATAACCCAGGAACCGAACACATATGCGATCTGCTTTTGGACACCGTGTAGGATGGTTAATATGTAGTAATATCTATATCGATATCTAAACACAAGGCGGAACTTCTTATTGCCACCGGATATTGACATCCCTTTAGTATATTTAACAAGGAACAGAGATACCACGGTTGCCACCGCGAATATGCATGCGCCCAAGACAAATATCCACTTAATATCTGACGAGAAGGAGAAGGAACCGGTCCTGAAGCCGAAGAAGACGATGATTCCAGCGAGGAAGCTCACGAGAGTTTTTATGCTGCCATATTGGCCCATCCGTTGTCCGACTTTATCGGGTTCGGCGAGGCTCATGCCTATTGAATCTGACAGTGGCATAAACAAGTGCATCCCAAGGGAGTTTGTGAAGAGGAATATTAGCATGATTCCAAAGGGGGGAGTGAAGAGCCCTAGTGCCATCAGACCAATTGAGGCGAGAATCTGTGTTACGACAACAGTTTTGGCGTCGCCCAGGAAGGATAAGCCGCCGATTACGAGAGCACACAGCAGGCCGGGTAGCTCTCTCGGAAACTCGATGAAAGCGCGTTGGGAGGCGGTCACGTTATAGACCTCTTTGAAGTAGTTTGAGAACACCGAATCGCCCATGTTATTTCCAAGTGCGACTACTGCAATGAGGATGAAAAAGAGCATCATCTCAATTCTGATTCCCTTGTTAAGCAGCTTGTTTTTTAATCTATCTCTCATTATTCAACCTCGTTATATGTAATATGATATGGTGCATGTGATGTGATGTGGTTTGGTGCGGGAGGGTTGGTACGTTGTAATGTGGTGGATTTTGCGCAAAAATCTGAAAAAGTCTTGGTCGCAAACCAAGAGGCATAATTAGCATCCATTATAGCATTATTTAATAGCGAGATTCAATACCACTGGGTGGGGTGTGGAGTGATAGTGGCAAGCAGGACTAAAGAGCAGCAGAAAAAACACCGCAGACGGGTACAGTGTTCCAATCTGCGATGTTATGTTTGATACGAGGAGTGTCTATGTTGTGACGACTATGTTGTGGAGTCCGAAAAAAGGGACAGTTCAAGTGGTAATATAGATTTAGTGCTAGCTTAGATAGTTAATTGCTGTTTCGAGGATGTCCTCATTGTGCTCAGTGACAATATCGGGCATTAAAATTCTTTGATCGGTTTCTGTGTCCGGACGCAAAAACCGTTTGAATGATATTGACACATCAATACCACTGAATGGCAACTCGTAATACAAAATATCTCCATAACTGCTGGGTGCGTTTTTACTTGGCGTGCCGATTACTGTGCCTAGGCTTCCGTCCTTTACGAATGTTGCCATCATTGTGGCAGAGCTAAATGTATTGCCGTTAGTTAGTACAACCAGATTGATTTTGTCGTTTCTTTTAGCGGTGCTCTTCTTCGGCTTGTATGTTTCTGTCCCCTTTGAGGGGAACTCTTTGTAATGCTTATGCGCGAGTGCTGAGTACTTAATGTATGCACCAAACCTAGGGGCCCGCATACCCATTGCTTCTATCAGCTTCACGCATGCGCTTGAATTGCCGCCTGGATTATCTCTGACATCAATTATCACCTTTGTTACGCCATCCTTGACAGCTTTTTTTAGGGCCTTTGCTTCCATATCCAACTTTGCGTTGTCGTTGCAGATGTTCATGTCTATGTAATATATATCACCAATCATCTCGGATGAAATTTCTTTTGTGTATGTATTTCCGCCGAGATATACATTTCTGAACTCTACTTCTTCTACTGATATTTCGCCGTTTTGGTTGATAGATATATTTGCAGATTTGTCGTTTATATCACAGCCTGCCAGTTCCAACATTTCGCGGTTCAGGGACCAGATGCTGTTATTCGACTCCCTTGCTGCGTCATTTTCGGCTACGAAGTACTCCTGGACGGTTTCAAAAACTGTCTCGATTGGCACGCCTCCAATGTGAGTTATACGCGTATCTGTAAGATTGTCGTCGCTATCTAGCAGGATCAGTTCGTCACCAATAGCAAGTGCATTGAGGTCAAGGAAGTCACTGCTGTACACTCTATGTACCATTGTGTGTGCATCTCGCAAAGTGGCCAAATATCTCTGAATAAGTAGGACAAACTCATCTTCGGTAGTGTCTTCGGTTATCGAGTCAATGAAATCCTGTTTCGCCTGCTCGTAACCATCGTCGACATCATCCAAATCAAAAGCGGGATGTGTATCTTCCACAACTGCAATTAACGCCAATGCATCACCCCGATAGCTTGCTTCGTACTCCTGTGCACTGGGCAATTGCGATTCTTCTGCTTTTTTCTTAAACAACGTTTCAAGGGAACCGGCAGAGCAACCGGACTGCAGAAGTAATAGAGTTGATAATATAAATATGATGTGTCTCTTAATAGTCGATTTAGCTGATTTCCTTAGGGTAAATCTCTTCATGCTAAACCTCCTCCTGCTAGATATCTTTATGTGAAGTCTTTTTAAGTCAGTCTTTTATCGAAGCCTCTTCAATCCAGTCTTTTTCCAAATCTCTTCAGGCTAGCCAATACTCAAAGCTTTTAGGACCTAAGCCTCTTCAGGCCTGACATCCGAAAATCCGAGCTTATCTTACCAGTTGAAAATTTCTGAATCTCCAACCGTTGTCAGTGTGCTCCAGATAAAATCTGAACTGCTCATATTTGAGTACATCCGGGTCGTCGAAAACCTCCACCGTGACCGTAAGCTCTATCTGATCATCGGAAATCGCAGTCACCTCAGCCATTTCATCGCCTTTCGTTATGTCGGTTCCTCTGTCCGCTGGCATCACATATAGCTTGCCTCCGTGCTCAACATAGCGGCTGGAAGCCATATCCATCAGTTCTGCCGTTAAGGCTTCAGTGAATAATTGATTAAGGTAATCTGCAAGTGCCTGTTTTGAGGTAATGCCCGGTTGAATCACCTCATAATACTGCATGCCTTCGGATTCTATGTAACTCTCGGTATCATGCGGTGTTGTAGTTAGATCAAACCATCCATATGCTTCTTTAGCTTTGACATAAAGATCATAAACTTCAAAAACTATTTGGTCACTTTTTATCTCATCTCCCGGATCTTCCGTTTCGTCTTCGGTAGGCTCCACTGCTTTGTTCTCGGTAGGATTCTCAGTTTTATCCTCAGCAGATTCCGCTAATTCATCGTCAGTAGGCGGGGCCGTGCTTTCCGTTGGCTTTGTGTCACCATCAACTTGTTGCCTTTCGTTTGGTTTTGCGCAGGAGACCATCAAAAAGGCGAAAAGCGCGATGACTATCCCGATAGCAAATACTTTCCTATGCATCTATGCTCTCTGCCTCCCTTGCACCTAACTGCGTTAATTCTTAGCTTCCGAACTGCTATATTCTTATTTTGCCATAGACAAATACCATCCAGGCTTAATTCTTGTCATGAATCAATATAATCCTTCGTCTTTTGATACTATCAACCTTATATTACCATGCAGTTTATGCCGCTGCAATAATTCAGTATTGCCATTTTCTGAATACTGTAGCTCGATGTTGCTGTAGTACGATAATAAAGATATAACAATCGGATCGTGTTTGAGTATGTGGCTCAATAGATGCATGCGAAACGAATATGGCCTATTTAACGCATATATTGAAAATATGGCCTATTTAATGCATAATAATAGAATATGCACTATAAAGGCCATATTGTATTGACTGGTCGCCCAAGAAAAGTTATAATTATTCTTGGGGTGGTCACTGTGTTCAACATCTATTTTAGTTACAACCCATTGGTTGCAATAATTGGTGATATCAAAGGCTCGAAGAAACTAGAAGACAGGCGTGTTACACAGAAACGGTTGAAGGAAGTACTAGATCAGATAAATATTGATTACCAAAAGGATATCGCTTCTAAATTCATGATTACGCTAGGTGATGAGTTTCAAGGCTTATTAACTGTAGGTTCTTCTGCAATAATCATAGTTGATAGAATTGAGAGAGAAATGTATCCTGTTAGGTTACGTTTTGGCATTGGTGTTGGAGAAATAACTACTGAGATTAATATCAACATGCCGCTGGGTGCTGATGGGCCGGCTTATTATAATGCTAGAAAAGCAATCGATGAATTAAAGGCACTTGAAAACAAGAAAATGGTGTCAAAGTCAAGCATTAGAATTGGGATACAGGGGTATGACGGCATTTCAGAGTTAACCAATTCTATATTTTCGTTATTAACGGCAATCAAAGAGACTTGGACTCCGCGACAAGTCGAAATAATTAATTCTTATCTAAAGACAGGTACACAAATAGAGGCCGCTAGATTGCTAAATATAGATCAATCTACAGTACAAAAGGCATTATCCTCTTCTAATTATTATCATTATCGAGACGCTATAGAGACCGTTGCAAAAGCTTTGTCGGGTGTTAAAGGAGATAACGGTGTATAGTAACCTTTTGATTTCGTTTATCATTCTTCATGTGCTTGGGGATTACTATCTTCAAACCGATACAATTATTGAAAAGAAAGTTACAAAGTACAGGTATGTTTTACTTCAAAGTATTATTTATGCTGCTGTTTTTTTCGCTGGTACTATAATTATTTGGTCACAGGAAACAGCTATAGCAGCCTTAGTTCTATCATTATGGCACTTTATAATAGATTCTACAAAGCATATATTTCAAAAGAAAAATAATCACGTTTCGGGGTAGTGTCAATAATTTTGTGTAAATCCTACTTGTAAGATAAGAATGGTTAAGCTTTAAGAAACTTGTTCTAAAGTGTGGGCGACATTATCTGTGTCGGTTGGCTTTTCCACGGTACGATCTGAAA
>JAAYOS010000046.1 GCA_012520195.1 Clostridiales bacterium
ATGTAGATAAAGCCGCAAATCGTACAGACATAAACACCGGTATTTTCAAGCATTGCGTCGCCTAATTTCTGATAGCGCCCCAACAGGGATTTCTGTATGCGGGTTACCTTTTCGCTCCATACCAATGCCCTAAGCGCCCCCCTATCCTGTGCGTCAGAGGCCATGGCATTAGCGTTTGGGAATCCCTCTTCCAAATCCCTTTCGACTAGCTCTACCAGTTGGCTGAAGTCCGGATTCTCAGCAGGTACCGAAGCTCTCTTAAAATAGTCAGAGAGTTCTCTAAAAAGCGCCGCTTCCTCGGGCTTATACTGTTTCTCACAGCCCCGTGCAAGATTCGTGCAAAGTGCGCTCAGTTCGATGGCCGACATCTCCTTCATGTCAGAAGGTGGATTGGCTACAGCAATCGGCTCGCTCTTCTTCGATAAGTCCGGTTCGCCCTGTTTCTCAAACTCACCTTTTGTTGCACCACATAGAGGGCACACCCAGTCCTCAGGCAACTGCTCCCACGTTGTACCGGCAGCAATGCCTTCCTCAGGTATGCCTACAGCTTCATCATAGACGTACCCACAAACGGAACATACATATTTCGCCACTTTATAACCTCCTTATTTGCCTTTCCCTTTATTTTTCAGGCATCCCTTACAAATACCCTTAAAATATACACTCTTATCATTGATTTGAAAATGGTTCAAATCGCTGTTTGCCAACAAATCTAAATCTATACTGAAATCATATATGGCTCCGCATGATTCGCATATGAAATGTCCATGGTCCTGGGTGTCTATATCGTATCTGGTCTCACTTTCACCTACTATGACTTTGACAAGGCCTGCCTCTACCAATAACTTCAATGTATTGTAGACAGTTGTCTTTGACAGAGTGGGGATATCCTCATGAAGGGCGGTGTATATCATATCCACAGTAGGGTGACAACGGTTGTCGGTGAGATACTCCAAAACCTTCAATCGCTGAAATGACATGTTGATATTTTTTCGCTTTAGCTCCTGCTTTAGCTCATCGTATAATGGTTTCATGAATCTCACCACCTATCCAGTACCAATTTGTAATGATTACAATGTTGTAGCCGTTGTAACTCTATAATAACATACCCTTCTCCGGATTGCAAGTGTAAATCGAATTTTTCCTACACTGCAAATTGCATGTTAAAGTGAAACACTTTTATCTGTCATAATGTCATTTGAAAATCTTGTGTTTTTCTCTTTCTGTCTGGGCAGTCTGGGTGATAATTACCGTATCAAATGACAAGTTTCCACACGTCTCTTGGACTTTTGTGCAGAAATATGCGTTCTGCTGCGAATAAGCTCTAGATAACCACACATTATTTGAGCCTTACAACCTAACAATATTCAATGAGATATCTAGTTATATGCAATAAGATATAATGCGAAAATGCGATGTGAAAATATGCGGTCAGTCGCATACTTTGCAAAGAGGAAGATACATATTATGCGAAAAATGCGCAGAAATCGAAGTAATGTGTGAACGGTGAAAAGGAAATCGACTCTTTTATGCGGTATACGTTATAGAATATACTGTGTACGATATATCACCCCGAGAGAATCCACACACAACTCGAAATTCTGCGCAGAAACCGTGATTCTACGCGCAGAGGTACACATTGCTCAAAATTCTGCGCAAAATCGCGTCCTAGCACCCATTAAGGCACTTCTCAACAAGCACAAGCAAGCATGCCCTGCCTTTTCCTCAACCTATTCAACACAATCCATTTCCCAGTAACCGATTTCACTGCATCATACGCCATTTGTGGGCGGTCATTTATGCCCTTGACGTCTAGATCACGTTTCTGCGGGCTACTCGGAAGCTTCTCCGTTTCTGCTTGTAGTAGGAACTAACACTAAAACAGAGGAGCTCTAGCGGGCCTATTTTTTCACTTCTTGTATTTCCTCTTCTTGTGTTTCATTTAATATTACAACTCTCCAACTTATCCTACACCGAAACGAAAATACGGCACATAAACTACTGCTATGCATTTTCTTGGGTTCGAGTTAGGTTCTTCATCCAGTTGAAACTGTTGATTTTTACTACTGCAACGAAACACTTCAATATCTGATCACTCTGAAGGCAGGCATATACTACCCATGGCGGGGCGTCGAAAACAAACTGTGCTATAAGAGCAGAAGGGAGCACGACCCCAAAAACGAATATAGTATCATTTTTGAACACAAATCCCGTATCCCCTCCAGCCTTAACAAGACCTGCAAGTAAGGGGGCCTGATAGCATCTTCCGACCATTGCAACTGCCAATACGATCATAAATTGCTCAGCAACCACTTTTGTTTGGTCCGCAAGGTTATAGAAGGATATAAACAGGTCCTTAAGGAGAAACACCGCGGTCCCCATTATAACTCCCAATAACGCAAATATGATCTGAGATGTGTAGGAGTACTCCTTCATCTTCTCATACTCTCCAGCTCCAACAGTCTTTCCAGTGATAACACCGAGTGCTGCAGATAGTCCAATAACGATCATATATAGCATGCTGTTCAGCATTCCTGCAATACTAACAGATGCTACTACTTCTGTACTCATGTGTCCGATAATCGCGCTCTGAGATAGCTGATTTATCGCCCAAACGATTTGACCAGCAAGAACCGGCGTCCCGTAGCGGAACAAATCACGGATAAGGCTGCTGTCATAAAGGAAGATCTCTCTTGGCTTGAACCTGAGTTTTGTATCGATGCGGAATATGTAAATGACCATCACAGCCGTCTCAACAATGCGAGATATCAATGTTGCTATTGCGGCACCTCTGACACCAAGAGCGGGAAACCCTAGCTTCCCAAAGATGAGTACATAGTTTAGAGTAATATTTGTAATGAGAGCTACGATAGAATTTATCAGTCCAATTCTCACAGACTCAACCGAACGCAAAGCGGAAATAGCCATCTGAGATATGCAGAAAAAAACATACGAGATGCATACGATCTCTAGGTAGCTTACCCCTTCCTCAATAACCAGCACATCATCGGTAAACAGACCCAATAGCTGGCGTGGAATCAAGAGAGCAATTACGGCTGACAGGGCTCCAACGGCGACACAAATCAGAGTTGTCATTGCAGAAACCTTTTTGATACTTACCGTATCCCGCCTACCCCAATAATGTGCCGAGATAATCATTGCAGCACTTGAAAGTCCTGATACAGCAAACTGTAAGAATGTCTGCAGTTGGTTTCCAACGTATACACCAGCGATTGCAAGTTCACCAAGTGTACCCACCATCAGGTTGTCAGCAAACCCGACTGCAAACGTAATGGCATTTTGCAGTGTTATTGGGATTGCCAACATGATAAGCGTCCTATAGAAGGACTTATCCCGAGTCATTAGCTTGCTCAATTAAACATCTCCAATTCTCTTTATTTATATATACAAGAAAATCTATATAAAGCGAGGTCAGCTTTCCAGGAACCTTCCTCGTCATAACATTAAAATAGATTAAATATGCTTTACATCGCGCTTTAATCTGTAGTATATTTATATAAAAGGAAAAGCAAAGGCTTGATTTTTGGGAGGTCCAATATATGAAATGTTATAAGAAGTCATTCGGCAAATTGCCTTCGGGCGAAAAGGTACACATTTTCCACCTTGAGAACGATAACGGTGTCGTGCTCGAGCTTATCGAGTATGGAGCGATCATTCACCGTTTGATCGTACCCGACAGGAGCGGAGCCTGCGAAGACGTGGTTATGGGGCAGGATTCACTCGAGAAGTACATAAACAATCCCTCCTGCTCGGCTGCAGTTGTAGGTCGCTGTGCAAACAGAATAGCCGATGCCACATTCTCTATTAACGGTCAGAGGTATACACTTGAGCAAAACAATGGCACAAACAACCTACATAGCGGCAGTGGAAACTATGCAAGTAAGCTGTTTAGCGGCATAATCAACGAAGAAGAGAGAGACAAAGTCAGCGTAACTTTGTACTTTAAAGATACGGGCCAAGGTGGTTTTCCAGGCAACGTTGAAAACTGGGTAACTTACTCTCTCGATAACGAAGGCACAGTCGAGATATATTATAAATCAGTCCCCGACACAGATACAGTGATTAACCTCACCAACCACGCCTATTTCAATCTCTCGGGACATAAGTCGGGCTCTATCAAGGACCACCTATTGCAAATAAACTCGGAGTATTACCTTCCAAACGGAAAAATGGCGTTGCCAACCGGTGAGGTGCATAGGGTAGCGGGAACAGACATGGATTTCAACGAATTTCGTCTAATCGGAGAGGGCCTCAACAGCGGTGAGACACAAATTGTAAAGCACGGCGGGTATGATCATAACTATTGTCTATGCGGAAGGGGCTACCGCAAGGTAGCAGAAGTTCGCGATCCAAAGAGCGGACGCGGTATGGAGGTCTATACAGACATGCCTGGTATGCAGCTCTATACTGCAAATGCTGACTGGAAAAATCTCCCCGGCAAAGATGGAGCTCTTTACCACAAGTATGGAGGACTCTGCCTTGAGACGCAATTTTTCCCCAATGCCGTAAATGCCTCCCACTTCCCCTCGCCAATCTTTAGGGCTGGAGAAGTGTTTGAGTCGGTAACTGCATTTAAGTTCTACACTTATTGAGCTCACTAGAGCAAGTAAACTACTCTGTGTAGTAGGTAAAAAAACAGCAACGACTCTGCTGCTTTTGAATGGGCAGGGTTGTTGCTATTTTTTATTCTTGCGCAATATTGAATATTTAGGCACAGCAATAGGAAGCTTTAGCCTATAAAGCCTGTGCGGATGTTTCGCATCATCTGTAACGATTTCCTCAACAGTGTCAAACAGTTCTCCCACGTCGAATTCCACTGTATCACCGCGCGGAATTATCATCTCTACTACATCACCTGTATAGAAGCGGTTTTTGTGCCGTACAACGGCGTTTCCGGATTCGTCACACTGCTCGACAATCCCTACTACATCCCAGTCGCGGATGTAACTAGAATCAGCATAATGCTGCATTGGTTCAACCGGTGTACCAAAGTAAAATCCGTCACAATATTCTCTATGGCTTACCTTACAGACCTCCTCGTACCATTTCTCATTGAAGGGGAGTCCTTTCTTTAGGTCATCAATAGCACCACGGTAAGCCCGTGTAGTGACAGCTGCATAGTACTCGCTTTTCGCTCTTCCTTCGATCTTAAAACTGGATACACCGGCAGATGCGATCTTATCTAGGAACCGTATTGCACAGAGATCCTTAGAGTTCATTATATAAGTGCCCTCGGGGTGTTCCTCTACCTCGAAGAATTCTCCATCCCGCTTCTCCTCTCGGAGATAATACTTCCACCTGCAGGGCTGCGCACAGGCACCCCTGTTTGCGTCCCTGTCGGCCAAATAATTGGAAAGTAGACACCTACCCGAAAAGGATACACACATTGAGCCGTGAACAAAGCACTCAATATCTAAATCGGGAGATGTTTTTGCACGTATCTCCGCTATGTCGTCAAGACTGAGCTCTCTTGCAAGGATGACGCGTTTTGCACCTAAATCGTACCACATACGGGCGGATTCGTAGTTTGCCACTCCGGCCTGGGTGCTCATGTGAATCTCAAGTGAGGGCGCATACCTCTTTATAATACCCATAACACCGACATCGGCCACTATCGCCGCGTCCGCACCGGAATCCTCCACAAACCGGGCAAAGTTACCTATCCGGTCTAGCTCGTTATTTCTCGGAATGGTGTTGATAGTCACATATGCCTTTACTCCGTTCCTGTGGCAGAAATCGATAGCATCCCTTAGCCCATCACCCTCAAAATTCCCTGCGGCAACTCTCATTCCAAATTCATTTCCCGCCATATAGACCGCATCAGCTCCATATAGCACTGCCATGTTCAGCTTATCAAAATTGCCTGCAGGCGAGAGTAATTCAATTTTTTTATTGTCAGTAAGCATTTATATATATCTACTCCAAAACATGAAATCTACACTAACATGAAATCTGCTCCGCTAGTGTAATACCCGATACTAATTATAGACTCCCGGATTAGCATCAATAACCGCTTGGTGCTCCTCAGCTGTTCGTGAAAAGGCGTGCACACCCTCTTCGGTCAGAGCATAGAAATAGTATTTCGTATCTGACGGGTTAAGCGCCGCCTTTATAGACGCAACACCGGGGTTGCAAATCGGCCCGGGCGGTAAACCCTCATACTTATAAGTGTTGTAGGGATTATCGATCTTTGTGTCTTCGGTTGATAGTTTGTCCTTACGGTCGGGTAATACATACTGGATCGTCGCATCGATCTGAAGAAGCTTGAAGTTCTTGCTGTTGAGACGGTTATGGATAACGGATGATATTTCACCGCGCTCGCTGTTATTTGCAGCTTCCTTCTCAATAAGCGAAGCAATCGTCAGTATTTCTCTCATCGTATATCCCGACTCATCGATCTTCTCTCTGAGAGAGGTCGTAAGCTTCCTATTGAAGTTTGAAAGCATCTTATTTATGGCACTGACAGGGTTGTCATTTATATAGAAGTCATAGGTATCGGGGAAAAGGTAGCCTTCAAGCCGGTTCTTTCCTTTTGGGAGTCCCTCAAGGAATGAGTACTCGAACTCGTAGTTATCACAGACATCCCGTAGTTTTTCATAGGTGTTTACACCGGAATCGGAAAGCCTTAACAGTATCTGCTCCACCGTAAAGCCCTCAGGTATTGTTACACTGATAACCGTGCGATAGCTTGATGTTGATCTCATCGCTGATACCAGGGCTCGATAATCCATCGTACCCTTTACCTCATAGCTCCCGGGGCTGATTTTTTCTTCAGCGTCAGCGAATTTCGAATACAACCTGAATAAGAACGTATAACGCACTAATCCCGCCTCATGAAGCTTATCGGCAATATCTGCAATATCATCATCTTCAGCGATATCTATTGTGGCAGTAAAATCGTCCTTTGTAAGTGCGAGAACATCGTCGGCAAAGAGCCATCCTACTCCTGCAAGCAAGGCCGATATTCCGATTACTAAGAGGAAATAGATAAGAGCACTAAAGCACCCTCCCCGGCGTTGCGGCTTTGGACGCTCTGCTCTTTCAGACCGCGGCTGCGGAATCCTGCGTTGTTGAGGCATCGAACCCCTCCGTTTTCTCAATAAGATAAACATTGTCCTCAGTAACTACAATATCCATTTGGATATCATACGCTCCCACCGGAACACTGTCAATAAGCGCTTTTGCTAGACATACCCCGCATTTAACTGCATTTGTTGCACTTAGGTATCTGTCATAATAGCCCGCACCCTTGCCTAGACGATTACCTCTGCGGTCGAATGCTAGGCCGGGAACTATCGCAAAGTCTATGGCTATCGGGTCAACTATCTCTGCATCATCACGCGGCTCTGGAATCCCAAACGGTCCACTTCGATCGAGGTCTTCCAGTGAGGATATAAATCGTGCATCCATAACACCGCCCCTGTAGCATCTGGGAACACAGACCTTCTTCCCCAATTCGAGTAGCCTCTCGATAATCGGTTGAGTCTGCACTTCCTTATCTATGCTAACATAACAAAACACGATATCAGCGTTCAATAGCTGCGGTATACTAAACAGCTTATTCGCAATGACTTCGGAAGCAGAGACAAGCTCGTCTTTCTTCATCATATGGAGTTTTTCTCTTGTTTCGGCCCTTAATCCGTTTTTCTCTTTGACAAGCCTGTCGCAATCTCTCAACAAGTGCATCTCCTTTACTCCAACTACTGCATTATCACAGGGTTTCAGCTGAATAGAAGATTTATATATGGAAGCGGTCCTGCACCAAAAAGTATCTCGGCGAGCTGTCCAGGTGTGATATAAGCTCTTGAACCGGTGCTCTCACCACGCTTCACCGTAAGACCGCTTATTTCATACCTGGAGGTATTCCATGTGCAAATCTGATCAGACACTTCGAAAGCGCACTCCATATCCCTCCTGTACTCTGCGGCATAGGAGAGCATCCTCTCCGCGTCAAGAACGCGCACCATGCCAAATCGCTGAGCACCGTGTGGACATGCGGCTGTTAACATTACCGCTTCATCGACTTTCATACTGTCAAGAACTTTTGCACATATAGTATGAAAGGAGACTTCATCCTCTGCGAGCAGCTCGTTGATAAGGAGCTTGTCCCTGTCCATCTCACAGAGAGCATACCCCACCGGCCTATCTCCATCCTTTAGCAAGTACATGCCTCCGCCTGCAAGCTCTCCAGTCTTGACTGCGCGCTCCCAGTGCACAGGTGTCCTCATTAGGTGATTGCGATAGCGCATAACCTCTTCGTACAAATCTTCTGCAGCAGCAATCGCTACTGGCAACTCGTCTGCACCAAATGTCCTTTGTGATTCGGGTATCGTCAGTGTGTTTGCCGACAAGTCTTTTGCATAGGATGTTAGGGTGCTTCTTAACAAATCAAATCTATCCGAGATCTTATCTGCCGGAATGGCAACCCTGCGGAGCTTCTCATGGGTCAGGCCAAAGACCTCTGCAAAACCATAGCGCCTGTAGTAATCAAACAGATTATCCTTCTGGGGTACCAATATTGCAAGGGGGATATCTCTTTGACTGAGCACTGTGAATATATGTTCCAAAATCCCGGACGCGAGCCCTCTCCCCCTATATTCGGGATCTGTTCCTACTGCAAATATATATCCGACGGGAACAGTTCGCGAATGATATCTGAACTCCATAGGAATCACATGGGCCATGGATACGACCCTATCATCGTCAATGTAAACAAAGCTGTTTTTCGGGTCAAACATCTCATTCAGAAAGTAGTCCCTGAATGTTTCATCACCCGGGAAACATACAGACCACAGATTAGATATTCCTTCTCGGTCCTGCTCTATTGCATATCTCAACTGCATAGTATTATAACCCCCGACAGCCGATAATTATTTGTTTGAAATAGTCGTATGTCCTAATTCTTCGAAGGACTGCCTGCGTTCTTGCGGACACCTACGTATTTCATCATGATCTTATACGGATAGTAAGAGAGCTTTGCCTTCCGCAGTCCCTCTACACCCATATCCTCTTCACGGTTTATATAAGTATACCCCGAGCAGAACTCTTCGGCAAACTCTCTCGCTAGCATCTGATAAGCGCCCGGAATATCCCATTCGGCTTTCTCGATCTGTATGTCAAAAGTATCTTCGGTTATTTCGGTACCGAGGGATATGCCAATTATTCTGCCGTCCAGGCGTAATAGCCCACCAACAGCGCCCAAAGTGCCCATGTTCATAAGCATCTTCCTGATTACGATCCGTTCAGACTCTAGGTCGCCTTCAGATGAACGGTTGTCCCTGTACCACTGTCTGTCATAGGCGAGGACAGCGTCCAGATTCTCCGGACCGATATGCTCAAATTTCCATCTTCCTTCATTCTCTCTCTTAAATCGATTAATAAAGTTTCTCTTACTGTGGAGTTTCTTTCCCGAGAGAGTTATCATCTTTTCAGCCAGATATAGGTATTCGGCTGAATCCCTGTCCTCGGTAAACTCAAACTGGCCCGGATACGCCTTCTCTAGCACCTCAACATAGGACTCGGGTATATAACCGAGGTGGAGGTATTCCTCATTTGCCTCACTGTACTCGATGAGTTTGTCCATCGCTGAGATGAAGTTGCCTTCACCGGCAGGTATCAGATAACCCTTCTTTCCGTCATCGGTGTACCTGACAAAGAGAAAGTCGTCACTAAAATCAATCTCATACTGATACTTCTCATCCCAGAGAAAGTACGTTGAGTAGGTCGATTCGAGCATACGGGTCTTCATTTTTGAGAGACACTCGGTCATTCTCTCCTGGTCTTCCGCCCTCATTCGCCTGAAGGATAACAAAACAACACTCCTTAAATTTACAAACACTAAAAACACTGATTCTCTAAACTTACCGCATCTACTTAATTACATCTAGGGTATATGCGGCAATTTCGTCAGCAATATTTTCCGGTGTGCGCAGTGAACCGTCTTCACAACTGCACATGATTGCTTTCCAGCCGTATTCCACAGCCACCCTCCTGGCGGCGTCCGAGGAACGTCTGAGATATTCTATATCGGCTTCGTGGATATCCTTGCCCTCTCCCCGCTTCTGTATCATTGACACACTGAGTTCGGGAGGCATATCCAGAAATATTACAAGATTAGGTCTTGGCAGACCCAGCTTGTTATACTCAAAATCAAAAAGCCACTCCACAAATGGAATCTGCTCATCCGGAGGTAGTTTTGCTGCCTGGTGTACCGCATTTGATGTGGTGTATCTGTCGCAGAGCACAGTACCACCTGAGCGGTAAAAATCTCCGAGCCCCTGCATGAACGCTGCAGCTCTATCCACCGAAAAGAAAGCTGACGCAGCGTAGGCGTTGACCAAATCTGGGTCGCTTCCAAAATCTCCATTCAGATACATGCGCACAAGCTGGGAGGATGGATTTTCATATCGGGGGAATTTCTGATATCTAAAAGGCCTGCCGCTCTGTTCGAGCCTCTGCATCAGGCGTGATACCTGTGTAGATTTTCCGGATCCGTCAATTCCTTCTATTACGATCAATTTGCCCGGCATATCATAAACCTTTCGCTACTTTATTTTTTTACTTTCACGTAGTGCCGCAAACAGATACTTCGGTAAGCGTAACATCCGACCGAACCTCGACGGCTGCTTAACAAGCCTGTAAAGCCACTCCAGATTCATGCGCACCATTATGTCGGGAGCTCGCTTTACAACACCTGCAAAAACGTCGAGGGAGCCACCAATACCCAGCATCGTACAAGGGACGATTTTTTCAGCGTTTTCGCTCATCCACAGTTCCTGTTTCGGTGAACCCAAGCAAACAAATAGGACATCGGGCGCAGCGGCGTTTATTGCGGTTACGACCTCTTCATCTGTCTCAAAATAGCCGTGCATGCACCCGCACACATTCAGGCCCGGAGCTAGCCGCTTCATCTCCTCTGCGGCCTTCTCGGCGACTCCGGGTTTGGCACCAAACAAAAACAGCTTTTTTTTTCGCTTTGAGAGCTCTGGTAGCAGTGCTGTTGCGAGTTCAACGCCCGCAACCTTCTGCTTCAGGGTGCGACCAAGAATTTTAGAGGCCAACACTACCCCCGCCCCGTCTGGAACCGTCAGGTCTGCACCGTTGATAATGTTACAGAATGCGCTGTCCTTCATGCATTCATATGCGATCTCAGAGTTAGGCGTCACAACATATGCTGTCCTGCCGCTTTCAACAAGCTCGATTACACGTGCGACCGATTGCTCCATTGTGACATTATCAAATGTGACTCCTAAAATATTTACCCTATCCAAGGGTATCACCCTCCGAGACTTACAATATAGTTTATTTATTCTCTCCCCTTAAATGATCGATTGCGGCACTGATCCTGTTATGGACCATCTCGGGCCCCATCACTCTCATCATCTCACAGAGATCGGGTGTCTGTTGGCAACCGCACACAGCTACACGGAGTACCATGCTTACATCCCCCACATGACCTTTATAGCAACTGGGATCCTGCCTGTATGTTTTCATGTCTGGGCAGTAACCGTGTTGGCTGGCCAGTTCCCTAACCTTGCCAAACCACACAGTGTTGTCGTCATTAGGGTCGTACATATCGCTATATTCTGTCAATATCCGGATAATTTCTTCTTTCCCCATGTGCTCAGGGTATTCATATTCCGGCCTGAACTGCTCATCGCAGAAAAAGCTCATCAAGGTCTTGAAGTCGCTCCAAACTACGGCGTCCTTCCTGGGTTTCTTCCCGCCACGCCCGATGCTTAGTGCGGCTATTGCTTCCTCACGGTTTTCGGTGATAAATCTATATAGCTCGGGGGCATAGTCCTTCGCCCACTCTGAGAGGTGCCTGTGCACAGTTTCAGCATCCATGGCTGCAACAACATTCTTGGAAATGTCCCTCAGCTTGTCGATATCGAAAAGGGCTCCAGAAGAGCTCATCTTCTTGACCGAGAACTTAAAGTCAGTCGGGGGAGCGGTCGGATTTGCCTGCCGCCACTGCTCATAGTTTGAGTTGAGAGTGTTTAGAACATACTCATACACGGCCTGGACTGGATACCCTGCCTCTCTATAATAGGAAAGTGAACTCTCGGGGTCCTTGCGCTTTGATAGTTTTCGCTTCGAGTCCCCGTCCTTCTTCATAAGCGGCGATATGTGCAGATACTTCGGTCGCCTCCATTTCAGCGTATCGAATACCTGCAGATGGAACGGCAGTGTGCTGAGCCACTCGTCACCACGTACTACATGTGTTGTGCGCATAAAATGGTCGTCCACAACATGAGCGAAGTGGTATGTGGGAATGCCGTCCGATTTCAAAAGAACATGGTCAATGTCGTTTTCGGTGAGCTGAAGCTCTCCCTTTACAAGGTCTCTGTGGAATACCTTGTTCTCAATACTACCTGTGCTCCGGAACCGGAGAACATAGGGTTTTTGGGCATCAAGCTGAACCTTGATCTCCTCTAATGGGAGGTCTCGGCAGATAGCCCACTTCCCGTAGTACCCTGTCGTGGCCTTTTCTGCCTCCTGTTGTGCACGGATCCTACTCAGATCCTCCTCAGTGCAAAAGCAAGGATACGCATGGCCCTCAGCCACAAGGTGCTTTGCAATAACATGGTAAATATCTACACGGGAACGCTGACGGTATGGTCCGTAGTCGCCTACATCGCCGTCTAGTACAGCTCCCTCATCAAACCTTATTCCAAACTGCTCGAGAAGCTCAATAACCGTCTCTACCGCTCCCGGCACCTCACGCTTTGCGTCGGTATCCTCAATTCTGAGGTAGAATACGCCTCCACTCTGGTGAGCCAGCCGCTCCGCAGTGATGACAGCGAACAGGTTCCCAAAATGTATAAACCCGGTAGGACTCGGTGCAAATCTCGTCACCGCTGCGCCCTCCGGTAGATTACGGAGTGGAAACTGTATCTCAAGATCTTCAGGTGTTCTTGTCACGTCGGGAAATAGCAGCTCCGACAGTGCTTTATAATCTATATTAGCCATAGGGTGTGCACACCTTCCTTTGGTAGTATTCATTCTTCTTGTTGAGTTTATTGACTTCGTTCTCAATCTAAATCAATATTTTCGGGATTCAAAATATCTGCAATTTCAGAATAGGGGATATCAAACTGAATCGAGCCGCCTGCATAGGGGGCTAAATCATAGACTTGGAAGTAAACACGAAGCCCGTCCTCTGTTAATACAAAGTTCTCCTTGTTGTACGTAGCTTCCAGCAGTTCTGGATAGTTTTCATAATACGGCGAGTGATCGTCCTGTGCCCTCTCGTCCATCTCAGCGAGGATGTAATCCTTAATGCGAGTGGTATAGGTCTGTTCATCGGCGATAAACAGAGTGTCCGCAGTAATGCGGGTCCCCTCCTTCAAATCGAAGGTCTCGCTCATTATTGCTATACTTCCGTGGGCACCGCCCTGGTAGGATGCGACTGTAATATAGAAACTCACTATTCCATCCTTGTTATACTTCGTAATGAAGGAGAGTTCCATACTACGGCGCGCCCCAAAGCCGTAAAGCTCCTCGTCGGCGAGTTCGTCGAGCTCTGATTCGAATCCCTCACGGTACTTCTCCTTAAGGGAATCGAAATATTCATTCAGCATCTCAGCGCTCTCGGCGTACTCTTCGTGGGAGATTTCTGGGACGGCTATATAGAGATGTCCAACAACATCTTCGTCCGCCCTCTCAATAGTATACTCTTTTTCTATAACATTGTCTTGTACGATTGCCATTGTCTTATCTCGTTCAGCGGACGGCGAAGGGGATGTGGTCGTATCCGTAGGAGAGGTCGTAGGCTCATCTGTTGCAGGTGCCTCAGTGACTGGTGGCTCAGTATCTGACGGTGAGGGTGTTGCTTCCCCCTCATCGGTCTTACACGCGCTCAATATTAGGAAAAGAGAGATCAAGAGTAGTACAGAAATCTTTCCTAAAGAAAGTTTCTTCATCTTCGGTAAAACCACCTTCCACCTGTCCAAACATTTATAATTGACTCGATTTGCCATAGTGCATATTAACGGTCCCTTCTATTCTAACAAAAATCGGTGGCTTTAACAATAATAAGAATATACAAATCAAGAAGGAACAGCAAGTTGTTCTTTGGCCTGGTATTGGAGCACCTATGAGCTACGGAGCTGAGATACTACAATCGCTACGAATATTAAGGCCGACCCGAATATTTCTCGAGGTGTCATACCTTGGCCTAGTATAAGCCACCCTGCTAGAGCAGCGAAAACCGATTCGAGACTAAACATGAGCGATGCAACTGCGGGGTGTGTTCTTTTCTGTGCCACTATCTGAAGTGTATATGCTACGCCGCTAGAAAGTACACCTGCATATGTTATTGGCACCCAGGCAGACAATATGGCAGGTACTGAAGATGACTCTTTTATGAGCATGATTATTGCGCTTGCTATTGCACATACGAAAAACTGAAGACAGGACAGGCGCACAGCATCCACCTTAGGAGCAAAATAGTCGACGATTAATATATGTATCGAGAATACAACTGCACAGAGCAAGATATATATATCCCCAATATTGACGGTCAGGCCCTCAGTTATGCACAAAAAGTACATACCTATTACTGCAACTGCTATACTCCCCCAGACAAGAGGAGATGCCTTTCTTCCGACAAAAATGCCCAGCATCGGGACGATCACTATGTATAGAGCAGAGATAAATCCCGCTTTTCCCACCGATGTATATCCAATCCCGATCTGCTGCAGACCTACCGCCACTGTCAATGCTAGTCCGCACAGAATACCGCCGATAAGCAGAGACTTCCTTTGCTCCCGATCCTCAGTTCCCCAAACGGAAGGTTTCCGTCCGGCCTGCCTGTCAAAAAAGTAGATGCAGGGGAGAAGTGCAACGCCTCCCAGCACCGACCTTGAAGCATTGAACGTAAATGCACCTACATATTCCGCCCCTGCACTCTGTGCGACAAATGCCACACCCCATATGAGCGCTGCAAACCACAGCATCATATTATTGCCAATCTTCTTTATCCCCAAAATTCGTGTTTCTCCTAAATTCTCGATTTTCTAAGTCTCTCTTTATTAACTGACAAGCTTCATATACTCAAGTACGGGTAATCCTGGATCTATGAGGGTGTACCACACAATAAGAAGTGTCAATACAACGATTAGAAGTGTTGCATCTGCACCGATGCCTGCCACTTTGGTTCCAAATATAGTGAAAGCCCTTGATTTACTATAGTTAAACAGGCGGGAGTGAGCGGATCTTGATACCTTCGAAACAAGTTTTGACGCCGAACTGTAGAACCTCGCACCTCTTTTGGAGATAGCGGAAACCAGGCGCTGCACAGAACTTGATATGCATTTAGTTGATATCCAGACAGGGAGCCTCAACGAAAAGAGACCGCTCTTAAGCCCCAACCAGCAGAAAAACACCCCAAGGGCTAAGGTTATAACCATGCCGCTTATATCGCTAAAGTTCCAATATGTAAGGGCACCCAAAGACTCTATAGCATTATTGATCCCCAATCCTTGAGTGGCTACAGCTCCCGATACATCGGGAAATAGCTTAGGACTAATACCAATAACCAGCATGGTAACCACAAGTATACCCATTCCAATATGCATGCCCGTAGATTTGCCGTGACGGACTTCTTTCTCACCGTGCTGGACTTGATTCGCAGATGAAGCTTTCTCTGTTCTAATATCTGTTGATTTACAAGTTGCTTTCTCTGAACCTTTGAGAAAAATGAGGTAATATAGCTTTGCAAAATAAGTCGCAGTACCTACTCCTGTCACTAGAAATAGGCGTTCAGCCCAAATCGCCCATCCGGCTCCTGTTTCTGCGGCAAGGGTTACACCATGGTGGAGGACAGTCTTACTGACATATCCATTCAATCCTGGAGCTCCGATAATCCCCAACACAGCAACAAACATCAAGGCAGCAGTTATGGGAAAGCGGCGCAATAGTCCACCCATTTTATAGAGATCAAGTTCATTTGTTTTGATATATATAATCCCGATACCCATAAAAAGAGTTGCTTTAAATAGTGCGTGGTTTACGACATGATAGATAGCACCAAGCAAACCCAGACCGCCATCCTGTCCTAAGTACAAACTGGTACCGAGACCCAAAATAATATAGCCCATCTGACTTACGCTGCTATATGCCAACAGCCGTTTTGCATGGCTTTGAAACAGTGCTAATACTGTTCCCACTAGCATTGTACACACACCTAGGACAGCAAGTGCCGGCCCAAGCCGCGAGGTACCAATTTCCAGTGCATTACCCCAGCCTACAAATTGAACCGATCGTATTAGTCCGTAGATTCCAACCTTTATTATGAGTCCCGAAAGCAGTGCACTGCCGGGGGTAGGTGCTGCAGAGTGGGCACGCGGCAGCCAGGAATGTAGAGGAAACATTCCTGCTTTTGTACCAAATCCGGCTATAAGTAGACCTATAGCCCATGCGAACATTCGACTGTCAGTAACTGTAACACTTTCTCCGATTACAAGAGTTGAATCGCTAGCCGAGTACAGTAGCACAGCGCCCAAAACGACAAGCAGTCCTCCTATTATACTATAAAACAAGTAATAATAACCAGCACTTATTGCATCATTGTCCCACTTGTGTATCACCCAAAAGTAAGATGTAACTGTCATAATCTCAAAGAAAAGTAATAGTGTAAACAAATCACCCGATGTGAACACTCCCAAGATAGAGGATAGTGTTAGCAGCGCACATAGCTTAAAGCGCTTTTCGCCGCCTTCGTGCTTCATATACTTAGGTGTATACATCGAGACCGCTAACCACACAAAGCAGGTTAGTATCACGAATATTGCTGTCAGCGGATCTGCCTGAAAAGTAGGCGCAAATGGGCCTGGTAGTGCCATCTCAAATGTAGCAGGCGTTCCAGTAAATACGTCTTTAAACCCAACGATTCCAACAACAAGGACTATTGCACTGACTAGGAGTGATATATTTGCCTTGCTATCCCTCTTTATTAACGTAACTATTGCCCCGAGTAGGGGGACCGCTATAAGTGTCAAAAATAACATTAACAAGCGTCCTTTCTCTCTCTTCGATCTCTACACCTTAGAAAAACCAATCAACAACAGCTTCGACCCCGGGCCACACCGACCCAGGCCAAAGACCAATAAATATGGCAACAACCGCCAAAATCGCAGTTGGTGTAAGCATAAGAAATAGTCTTTTGCCTCTCTCTTTGTTCAGTACACCCTCTGTCCTCTTGCCCCTGAAGGCGTCAACAACAGTGGGTATAAAGCAAAAAGCATTTACTATTCCGCTACAAATCAATACTACGGCCACCTGCCATCTTCCACCCTCAACGCCACCCTGCATCAGGTAATATTTACTCCAGAAGGTGTTAAGGGGCAGCATCCCTATCATACCTAGACTTGCAACTCCAAAGATCGTCATAGTCTTTGGCAGTGACCACCCAACACCTATCATCTTGCTTATCTCTGTCTCACCGGTCTGTTCAGAAATGATTCCGGCACTAAAGAAAAGTGCTACTTTTAGTATAGAGTAACTTATCATATGTAACATTGCACCAGCAAGTCCCAGTGGCTGTAGTGTAAAAGCACCTAGCAGAATGTAAGACAGCTGACTGATAGTGTGGTATGCCAAACGGCGCTTCAAGATGTCCTGCCGTGTCGCTATAATAACACCTACTAAAATCGTAAATGCTGCAATCCATGGCAATACTCTTCCAAAGCTCAGTTGCGATATAAGCTCGTGACCAAATACAGAGTATATCACCCTCAGAACTCCATATACACCGGAGTACACCACAGCTACCGCATGTAACAGTGCACTTACCGGCGTTGGCGCAACCATAGCAGATGGCAGCCATCTGTGCAGAGGCATTATTGCAGCTTTTACACCAAAACCTACGATAAACAGCACCAGTAGCCAGTTAAGTCTTGGATCAACGCTACCCGCGAGTATTGGCTTGTCCGAAAAACTGAGATTTCCTGACATGCTATATGTAAACACAACTGCAACCAGAATTGCTCCAGCCCCCGACAGACTATACAGAAAGTATTTCTTGCCTGCCTTAACCGCTTCTGGGGTACGCTCATGAATAACTAGAGGGTAAGTGGTAAAAGTAAGAAGCTCGTAGAACAAATACAGCACAATCAAGTTCCCTGAAAAGGCAACACCAAGTGTCACACTAAAAGACAATAGAAAAAAGGTGAAATATGTCCTGTGTCTTTTCTTTTCTGACATATATCCGAATGAGTATACTGCAGCAAACATCCAGAGCGACGAAGCAATGATTCCAAAGAGCGCTCCTAGTGGGTCAGGTCCAAGACTGAATGTAAATCCCGCGATGTGACCCACTAACATAATGCTCTGCCCTGAAAAAGCTGATATGCCAACAACCCAGCAAGATAGAGTACCTAATGCTGTAAATAATATCACTATTAAGTTGCGCAACCGCTCACGACTTTCAGGTATTGCCGCAACAATCAATCCGCCAACTACTCCGCTTAATAGAGCGAGTATAAGAAATAGCAACTGTCAAACCTCCTTGTAATCAAACTGCTCCTCTGAAATCTAACCGCTTGACAGCAGGTTCACTGCTGCGCTGCCGGCTAACTCTAAAATAGGATCGGGGAATACACCCAAAAACAAAATGAGCGCAGCAAGCAGAACTAGGGAGGTTTTCTGTGGCAAGCCCGGATCTTTCCATCCCTTCGATTCCTCTGGTGCTGATCCAAAGTACGCGATTCTTATAACTGGAAGCAAGTAGGCTGCACAGAGCACACTTCCTGCAATTATAGTTAAAACTGATATGAAATTCCCTGTTTCAAGGCCACCTAGGAGCAAATGCCACTTTCCTATAAAGCCGGAGAATAGCGGAATGCCTATAAGTCCAAGACTGCTGATAGTAAATACAGCCATTGTCAGAGGCATTTTTCTGCCTACACCGGCAAGGTCTCTTACATTCTTCTTTCCTGTTGTAGAGATTATTACGCCGGATGTCAGGAATAGAGCTGACTTTATGATTGCATGGCTTGCGAGGTAGAAGAGAGCTCCTTTTAATCCTTGAGTGTTCATTAGACCTAGACCAAGGAAGAGGTACCCCATCTGGGCAACTGTGGAGTATGCAAGCCGCCTTTTCAGTTCGTCCTGAGCGATGGCGAATATCGATCCTGCAACAATCGCAATCGAGCCCGCCAACACAAGTAACCTATCTATTCCGAACTCAAATATAATACTGTGCCCAAAGACGTTATATAGAACCTTTAGAAGGCACAGCAAAAACCCCTTTACAGCGAGGCCTGACAAGATAGCACTGGCTGGTGAGGGTGCCGTAGAGTGGGCATCTGGAAGCCAAATGTGCAGCGGAAAAATAGCAGTTTTAACTCCAAATCCAACCAGAAAGAAGCTTATCGCCATCCAAACCACATGGGGGCTACTCTGCCATACCTGCGCCAGTTCAGCAGAGACGTGCCTCATGTTTAGGTGCCCTGTAAGGATATATATTAACCCAATGCCTCCTAATACGAGCGTCGAGCCCAGAGTAGACAAGATCAAATATGTAAATGAGGCGTGGGCAGCAACAGGCTCATTACGGGCGCTGACTAGACCGCAGCTACTGAGAGTGGCAACTTCAATCAAAACAAACACATTAAACATGTCATTTGTGAACGCTATGCCAGCTAAAGCACCAATAAGAATTAGGTAAAGGACATAGAATCTTGTAGTACGATAACTATTACCCACTTCCCCAGACAGATTCGCAACAGAAAACATAGATACCGGCAGACTAACACCAGCCACTACAAGAACAAAGAAGGCGCTTAGAGAGTCTATTTTTAGCTCTATTCCCCATGGAGCAGTCCATCCACCCATACTATAGAATGTAGCAGTATCTTGTGCTTTTACATAGTGTGTCAAAAGCCCTGCTCCGACTACCAACAATATACTTAATACTAATGTAAGGCTCTCTACTAGCCTTAGCCTGCGTGAAATTGTGGGGAGTATAAACGCAACAATAAAAGGAGCTATGACAACAAAAACAGGAAGGTTAGATGAGATTGCGGTTGTCATCATTTGTTACCCCATTTCTCATTTTTATCTCTCATTTCTGCTATCAGAATAGCATCGGTAGTACCGTAATGCTTGTACATCCTAAGTATTAGCGCCAGAGCAAAAGCAGTAACACTTACGCTAACAACTATACCTGTAAGCATCAATGCTGACGGTAGCGGATTTATTATTGTAGACCCAGCATTTGAATCGGTGATAATCGGCTCTGTTGCTCCGCGAATGTTACCCGCAGCAATAAACATCAAATACACGGCACTCTCCATTATGTTGAGGCCGAGCAGCTTCTTAAACATATTTGAACGAGTTACAATTGTAGCAACACCTATCGCAAATAGAATAACTGCAAAGAAATAGGGATAATTAATTAGTATCTTATTTAACAACTTGTTCACTACTCTCCTCATCTATTGTAAAGAACAATGTAACAACTGTGCTTGCTACCCGGAAACCAACACCAAGCCCGAGGAGCGGTATCAGCCCTCCCGATGTCAGTTCACCTGGGACTCCAAGACTGATTCCGGCCAATTTGTTGGCTAAAAAGGGAACTCCATTAACAATTCCCACCAGACCCAAAATTATGTACCAGAGAGTTCCATAACTCTCAATCCAGATCAGAACCTTTTCAGGCAGCTTCTCCCGCGCCTTGTCTGTACCGTAAACAGTTGAGTATGCAATAATGCTGAGACCGAGCAATATTCCACCTGCAAAAGTGCCCCCGGCTGAGGTGTGTCCATGAACAATGACGTATATTCCAAATAAACTAATAAACGGAAGAAGTATGCAAGCTATCCTCTTTAGGACAAAGTCTCTCATCTGTCTTTCTCGCCTCTTTTTGATTTTTTTAGTGTTATGACCGATGCAATAGTTGCAGTAAACAGCACAATGGTCTCGAACATAGTGTCGTACGCTCTGTAGTCGAGCACTATGGATGTCACAATGTTTATCGAACCTGTTTCACTTATTGCATCACCCACATATCTATCATAAACCCCGTTGTGGATAGGGTTATCGGGCATTCCATATGGCGGCAGTTCAGCTATCGCCAGCACAAATCCGATCGATGCCAATATGATCAACAGAAACATTACTATATTCTTAATCTTCATCCTGCCTCTCCTTCCGCTGCCTCTCCTTCCGGCTTGTTCGGAATATCACGATCATCATTAGCACTGTTGTGCATATGCCTGCGGCCGCTTCAGTAACAGCAAGGTCCGGTGTGTTCATCAACAACCAAACAAGTGCCATTGTTAGGCTAAATGCTCCAAAAACTATGACTGCGTGTAAGAGGTCCTTGATAAAGTACATTGCTAAAGATGCGCCCACGAGGACGAGCATAAGAATCAATATAAGATAGTCTACAGTTACAAAATGCATATGCTCATCCCTTCCACAGCTTTGTGCCTTTTATAGGTTTAGTTCCCTGAATCAGCCCGATTTTTGCCACCAGGTGAGTCATTGTGGGGTTTACGATCCAGTAAAGAATAATAACAGCTATAAGCTTTATCCGTAAAATCCAGTTGGGACTTAGTAAAATCAGTCCAAGGCCTACAAGACCGACACCGATAGAATCGCCGATAGCTACTGCATGCATCCTGCTATATGCATCAGGTAGCCTGAAAATCCCCAATGTACCAATACCAAAAGCAACAAACGAAATTGCAAAGCAGATATATGCTATCCACTCAATCATTTAGTTTATCTCCCTCTCCATTATCGATAATGCTGTCAAGCTCGCCAACTTTGAAGTTCCAAACCTTTGGAACTAGTGCCTTCAAAATCCAAAGACTGCTAACAAATCCACATAACATAAATACAACTGCTACATCAATAAACCCGAATTCTTTACTTATAAAAGCAAGCAGCAGTATTACCACGCTTGCCTTCCCTGTTATTGCATTAATCGAGACGAGGCGGTCTATGACCGTCGGCCCTATTATCGCTCGCACTAACACTAATAGAATCAGGATTATCATCCCTGCGGCTATCCACAGCATATCCTTCCCCCTCCTGCATCAGGTTTTCCAGCTTAATTATCTCGTCTATCACCGGCCACGAGATCAGATCATTTGCGGCCTCTTCGGTTAACGCATGGACTACAAAGCGCCCCGTTTCAGGATCTGTATCCACTGTAATCGTGCCTGGTGGGAGTGTAATCATATTGGCCAGAAGTACCCTCCCCCATCCGGTCTTGATTGCAGGCGTGATATCAACAATGACAGGACGTGCCGGTGGTTTTGAAAACAAAACAGTTTTGGCCACATCAATGTTGCCCTTAATGATATTTACTATCAGCAATACTAACAGCCGTCCCGCTTGCCTTAACGCTCTAGCTGAAGGGATCCTGGGAATTCGATGGCCTGTATCCACCCAAAACCAAACGGTTATTGATGCAAAAACCGCACCAAAAATGACGTGCTGAATGTCCACGTTATCAGATATTGCTAACCAAAAAGCAAAAAGTATTATAAAAAGTATAATAGAGCGCCTGCGCATAGTAGTATCCTCCTCCCAAATATTTACCAGTATTCTGTTTTTGCACCAACCCCAAGGAGTACGACATCTAGTAATCTAGTGGTCAATTTTAGCATTAATTTTTGGTTCGAAAAAAAGCGCAATGTCAAGTGAAGTTCTTGACACAACGCTTGGTACTCCTACGAGGTTAGCTGACGGGTTCGGGCATCCAAGTTCCCTACCTTTTACACAGGATTCACCCCAAAATTGGTTCCCCCGCTCCATATTTTGAATTCGGAGATAGGTTTTATAAGGCAATATTGCCTCCATTCAATAATATCATAACACCCCTTAAAGTCAATGGAGAACAACACCAAAAAACACTCATAAAATACGCCCCCTTTAGGCCAAACAGAACTTTTCTCCTGGTTTGACTCCAAAGGGGGCTAAGTACATAACTAATTATGCGAATGTTTTAATACGCAGCAGGTACTAGATAGCGCCTACAACATGATGTGGTGCATACAGTTCCTCAAGATACTCGACGTCATCTTTGGACAATTCTACGTCTAGCGCTCCAGCTGCATCATCAAGATACTTAGTTTTGGTTATACCGACTATTGGTGATGCAACTCCCTTGGCATAGTGCCATGCAAGTGCAATCTGGGTCATTGTTACACCGTATTTCTCTGCAAGCTCGTACACCCGCAGAACGACATCATAATCTCGGTCCTTAGTGCTGTCGTACTTGGCAACCGCTGTTGTATCTGTCCTACTTCTGATTGTCCCAGCATGCCAGTCTACACGCGAAAGTCTGCCTGCTGCAAGTGGACTATAGGGTGTCAGAGCAACATTGTATTGGTGACAGACTGGAATGAGATCGCGTTCGTCCTCCCGATATATCAAGTTGTAGTGGTTCTGCATTGAAACAAACTTTGTCCACCCGTTTCTCTCGGCTGCGAGCTGCATGTTGTGAAACTGATAGCCATACATTGCGGATGCACCAAGAGCTCTGACCTTTCCTGCCTTAACGAGACTATCAAGCGTCTCCATTGTCTCCTCTATAGGAGTTCCTTGATCAAAGCGGTGAATTATGTAGAGATCAACATAATCAGTGCCAAGTCGTTTTAGGGAGCCGTCAATCTCGCGGAGAATAGCATCCTTTGACAGTCTTCCCTCATTAAAAAATACTTTTGTACCTATTATGACTTTATCGCGGGCAACATGCTTTTTGAGTGCACGCGCGAGATATTCCTCGCTAGTGCCTGCTGAATAGGTGTTTGCTGTGTCAAAAAAGTTAATTCCCAAATCAAGAGCACGTTTTACAATTGCTTCGCTCTGTTCAGGGTTAAGAGTCCATGCATGCATTTTACTGGCAGGGTCACCAAAGCTCATACAACCTACGCAAAGACGTGAGACCTGAAGATCAGAATTACCGAGTTTTACATACTTCATATCTGTTCCCTCCGATATAATTTCTCAAACACGTGATTGCCTCGTCCTATCCTATCTGCCGCAGCACTTCTTAAACTTCTTCCCGCTGCCGCAGGGGCATGGATCATTGCGACCGACACCCGCCCATCGGGCTCTTCTCTCGTTACGTACTTTTGATAGAATCTGATCCGCGCTGAGACCCTGTTTGGCAAACTCAGCTACATTTTTTAGGTATGGCTCTGCATGTGCGAAGAACATTTTATACCCCTCGCAGAGATAGTTCAGCCCCTCTTCTCCGTCATCTGACAGGGCGAATCTATCCTTCGGACAGGCACCGTTACAATACCTGAGGTAGGAGCACTCTCTACACTGTTTAGGCAACTTCTCCGCCTTATCTTGCCCAAATTTGCGCTGACTCGGTAGTTCAACCAATGTACCTAGATCACCATCGAAAATGTTGCCGATCCGGTGTTCCGGTGTAACGAAGTGATCACAGGAGTACACACTACCGTCATGCTCCACAACGAGAACACGACCGCAGGTCTCAGCCATCCAACAGACATTAGCTGGTCTTCCCATGCTCACAACGAGTGCTTCTCCAAATATCTGCACACCCAGTTTCCCGAAATCATTGTGTAACCACTGGTCGAAAATTGAACAGAGAAAGCTTCCGTAGTCTTCCCCGCTTACCGAATCCTGCGTAACCTCCCCGGAAAGAGCGCGCCTTACTATCGGGATGAACTGAATCCACCCTGTATTATAGCTCCTCAGTGCCTTATATACCTCAAGGGGTTGTTTTGCTATTGATGACGTCACAGTACATAGCAAATCTGGCTGTATACCGTGGGACTGCAGCCGCTTGATCGAATCGGAAACTTTATTGTAAGTGCCCGCTCCGCTATGGTCCAACCTATACTCATTGTGGAGTGCCTCCGTGCCATCTATGCTTATTCCGACATCGAAGTTGTTTTCCGCCAAAAATGAGCACCACTCATCGCTTAGGAGTATGCCGTTTGTCTGTAAATTGTTTATACAGCTCCGGCCCTCTGGCAGATACTTTTTTTGTAGATCCACTGCAAGTCGGTAGAACTCAATCCCCGCTAAAGTAGGCTCTCCTCCATGCCACGTAAACTGAATGACCGGGTTGGGACTAGCCGATATGTATTGCTTAATATATTCTTCAAGTACCGTTTCTGACATTCGAAACAGGTGCTGAGCATCATAGAACTGTTCTGTCTCGAGGTAGTAACAGTAACCGCACCTCAAGTTACAGAGCGGACCTGCCGGCTTAGCCATTACAACAAAAGGTTCAATAACCTCAGCCGTTGAATTCCGATTCTTATCCTTCTGCATGGTTATTTGCATACTCCTATATGTTTATTTGCTTACTCCTTTTCTGAGATATCAGTCCTTCAGGTGCCTTCCAAAGAACTCAAATACCTTCTCCCATGAATCCATCGCCTGCTTCGGACGGTACATCTCGGTGTGGTAATACCAGAATCCGTGACCTGCCCCGTCATAGCGGTGGAACTCATAGTCCTTTCCGTGCTCTTTCAGCTTCTCTTCCAAAATGTTTACTTCCTCAGGCGTGGGCATATGGTCATCGTTTCCGAAGATTCCGAGGATCGGGCAGTTAAGCTTTTCTGTATAGTCGAGCGGTGAAACGGGACGTGCGGGGGACAGCTGCTCTTCCGTCATTACAACTCCGCCTCCCCAGCAGTCAACAACTGCATCAAAACCTTCGGCTGTGCATGCAGCGAGAAACGCGTGCCTTCCGCCTGAGCAAGTTCCTATTACACCGACCTTGCCGTTCGAGTTCGGCATTGAACGGATAAAGTTCATTGCACCAACACTGTCTCCTACTACACTCTCATCGTGTACACCGCCCTCAGCGCGTGCTTTTTGGGCGATTTCATCGGGCAGGCCATGCCCAAATCTGCAATAGATATCGGGACAAATTGCGAGGTAGCCATGGTGTGCAAAGCGCCTGGTCGTCTCGCGATAAAACTCGTCCCAACCTGGCATGTGGGGTATCAAAACCACTGCTGGGAAAGGTCCCTCTCCCAAGGGGCGCGCATAGTATGCGTGGACGAAATCATCACCGTAACCTTTCACTGTAACGGTTTCCGCCAGCATACCCTCATACACATCGGTTCTCTTACTGTTCCACATAGTATACCTCCTTAGTTATGTCAAGATTCTAACATGCTTGTCTCTTTGGCTCTGTTCTTAAAATTATACCATTAATCCCAAAATATTAACAGTAAAATTAACTACTATTATCAGACTCCACCTCTTGCCGAGCAAATGTCTAAAAAGTCGAAAAGCACCCCACCGCACCACCTTGAAAGAGCGTTTATAGTATGGTAATATCAACTTACTAAACTTTGGCGGTGAGAGCTTGGACGAGCTTAGAGTAACGATTGCGAGCAATATTATTGACCTGCGCACCAAAGCAGGAATGACGCAGCTCGAACTTGCAGAAAAACTCAACTATTCCGACAAATCTGTGTCTAAGTGGGAGCGCGCAGAGGCAACTCCCGACGTTTTTGTGCTCAAAAACATTGGTGAAATCTTCGGAGTTACAGTAGATTATCTGCTTACATCACATGACGGCTGGACCCCTCCACCGGCAAAACGTTCTCTACCCAAATATCTCACCGACACGATCACTTCTATTGTTATTGTCGGTATCTGGACGATTGCACTACTTCTCTTCATCATCTTTTGGCTGATGGGTGATATGCTGTGGATCGTGTTTATATATGCAATCCCAATATCACTTATCACGCTCCTTGTGCTGAGCTCAATCTGGGAGGGTGGAAGATACGTCTACTATATGGTGATTGCGGTCGTTTTCAGTATCATTGCAACTATCTACTTTACTTTCTATAAACACAATTGGTGGCAGCTCTTCCTGTTGATGATCCCCACAGTGATTGTTGTTTACCTCACCTCACGGCTAAAGAGGCCCAAAACTTAACCATTATCTGTAAATAGCCTGTATTTCTACTACCAGTAGAGTCCAATAAAGCGGACTCTACTTTCTATTTGCCGATAATAAAGTCCATCAAGCTTATCGTAGAGCTGCGAGAAGGGTTAGTAGGTTGATGTCTTTTGCATGAGGGTGTTATCATGAGACAGATTTCGGTAACTAAGGAGTGATTTTCATGGCAAACTATGTATTGAGTTGTAGTTCAACCGCCGACTTAACGAAAGAGCATCTGGAAGAAAGAGATATCAAATACATCTACTTTCATTTCCATCTGGACGGAAAAGAATACTTCGACGACCTCGGCCAGACCATTTCCTTTAAGGATTTCTATGCAGCAATGGAAAACGGGGCAGATACCTCAACCAGTCAGATCAACGTATCTGAGTATCTGAACTTCTTCTCCAAGCACCTTGAGGAAGGCAATGACATAATCCACGTCACTCTGTCTGGAGGATTGTCGGGTTCATATAACTCCGCAGTAAGTGCTGCAAGAATAGCGCATGAAAGGTTCCCCGACAGGAAAATATATATCGTGGATTCACTGGCCGCATCTGCAGGCTATGGGCTTCTGATGGACCGTGCAGCGGACCTACGTGATGAAGGCATGTCCATCGATGAACTACATGACTGGCTTGAAGCAAACAAGCTCAACCTACACCATTGGTTTTTTTCAACCGACCTGAAGTACTATATCAAGGGGGGCCGCATATCAAAGGTCTCGGGTGCTATCGGTCAGATGCTCGGTATTTGCCCACTTCTCCACGTGGATTCGGAGGGAAGGCTGGTTCCGAAAGCAAAGATTCGTCCCAAGAAGAAAGTATATCCTGAAATAGTACGCCGCATGGAAACCCACGCTGAAGGTGGCCTAGAATACTCCGGCAAGTGCTATATCTCACATTCTGACTGTATCGACGATGCTCAGATTGTAGCAGATTTAATTGAAAATAAGTTCAAAAAACTCAACGGCAAGGTAATGATCAACTATGTAGGTACTACAATTGGAAGTCATACCGGTCCCGGCACCGTCGCCCTATTCTTTTGGGGAGATTCAAGGAAGGTAAAATGATTAAACTATTTACAGATACGTCGGCAAACCTGCCGCTAAACTTAATTATTGAGAACGATATTACGATTGTTCCATTCTCCTATAGCATAGATGGTATCGAGGCTGACTACAGTGAGAAGTCTGACTTTGATGGCAAGGCGTTCTATGATGCAATGCGCGAAGGCGCGGTCGTAAACACTTCAATGGTAAACCCCGGTACGTTTATAGAGGCCTTTTCAAAGGAACTCGAGGCCGGAAACGACGTTCTATACGTCGGAATGTCCGGTGGAATAAGCGGAACAGCACACTCAGCTGCAGTAGCAGTTGAAAAACTTCGTGCTGTATATAGTGATGCGAAAATTGCGGCGATAGACACATTGGCCGCCTCGCTCGGAGAGGGGTTGTTAGTTCTCGAAGCAGCGGCGCGTATTGCTGAGGGGATGTCCTTTGAAGAGGTTGAAGACCGCATACTAACACTTAGAGACTTTATGTGCCAATATTTTATGGTAGACGATTTAGAGTATCTGAAAAGAGGGGGCAGGATTTCCGGTACCGCTGCTATTCTCGGCTCGATATTAAACATTAAACCGATTCTAACGGGTAATTCGGCCGGAAAAATAGTTATGGACGGCAAATCGAGAGGGAGGAAACGCGCTCTCGCTACACTGGCTGACAAGTACGCAGAACTCGTTCTCGATAAGAAGGCGGATATAGGTATTGCCCACGCTGACAGTGAAAGCGATGTCGAATACCTCATCGACTTATTACGGGAGCACGGGTTTGAAGGAAAATGCCTAAAGGTGTATTATGAACCTGTCACTGGCTCACACGTAGGACCCGGAACAATAGCCCTATTCTTCCAAGGCAAGTATAAAAAGGACTGAGCCGCTCGATGTAGCGATTATCTGCCAACAACAGCTAGTCGCTTATGATATGCGTGCTTAGACTGTATTACGCTATGTATATTTGCTCCGATATTCACTGGGAGTATAACCACTATACTTCTTAAACACTCTAGAAAAATGGCTTTGAGATGAAAATCCTAGGAAAGAACTTATTGATATAAGGGATTTATCCGAATGGCAGAGGAGGCGCTTAGCTTCCTCTGTTTTTTCTTGAAGTATAAAATCAGTAAGTGAAATACCGGTCTCCTCAATAAACTTTGTGGATAAATATGGGCGACTGAAATTCAGATGCCGTGCAATAGATTCGGCTGTGATTGGCTCAGACATATGACGACGTATATAATTAGCAGCCTCAATAGCAAGTTCCGAGCTGTATGTGTTTCTGCGGATCTGCTCCACAAGCTCAGTATACTCCATAACCATGTTGTACTGCAGATTGTTGATTCTTCCGACATCGGACAATAGTTCACACTTCTGAATATATGCATCACTTAGTGCTAAAGCGTCCTCGGCCTCCATTCCTCCTCGTATTGCTGCCCGTGACACAAGCGTTGCAGTAACAATAAATGTGTTCTTAATCTGCCTAAGTTGATCGGAGGCCATTACACCAGGACGGACAGCGGGCGCAGAAGATATCCACTCTTTTAATACCTCTGTGTCTCCCGAACTGATAATATCCAGGATGGTCTGCTCGATGTAGTAGGTATTGTGCTGTTCCGGAGCAAGGACTGCCTTATCCTCTGCCTGGAGATAGTTTTCCATACGCTGAGAAGCCAGTGCTTTCCGCAACTCTAGTTGTTGGACGTCGTATATGGAGATGCCATCTAAACCAAGTCTTTCTCCATTCAGGATATAGTTGACCATGCATAGCATCTGCATTACACTATCTAACGGCATGCGTACGATGTCCTGCATTCCACGAATGAAACTTTCAGTTTCTTCTGGAGGAATGTCCATGCGAAACGCAAGGGCGCGAAGCTCCTGCGGGTTGTGTATTATCTGCCTTGTAGGACCGACAACGATTTTTAGATTACCCGAATTAACTATACCGTAATAGTTGAAATGCGGTGTTATGAAATAGCCTACATTTGCATCAACAGCAAAGATATCGTCTTTATACAGATACATAGGATCCTTGGGAAGATATACAACGGAGTGATATTTCTCTAACTTGCCTTCTCGAAATAGTCGTATAGGTATGCCTGCTAGATTCCCCATGAAAGTACAGATGTACTCGAGATCCACCTCACCCACTGTCTTCATTCATATTCCTCCTAACTTATTACATTTATAACAAATACAAAACAGATATGCAAGATATTTTGCCATCCCTTTGATATACTCTAGCTAATATATACATACGGAAGTATAAAAAAGAGAGGGGACTATACAAATGGACAGTCTTTTCAGTAAAAAAGCTCTCTCCAGTCGCGCTACATCAACAGAGGTAAGTAAATCGGAAAAGTGGCTGGGTTATCTTGTGGGGCCTGCAGGTGCACTGCTACTCAATGCCGTGCTCGCCTCCTACCTAAATGTGTATTACACAGACGTACTACGTGTGAGCGGTCTTTGGGGCGGCAGCTTTCTCGTAATTTTCCCCGTAGTCTCAAAGATTATTGATGCTATCACGAACATTATTATGGGACAGATCATTGAACGCACCCGGACAAAAGAAGGCAAGGCACGTCCCTGGATCCTGATATCAGCACCTCTCCTTATGATTTCCGGCATATTGCTATTTGTTGTCCCAAACGGAAGCGACACACTAAAATCCATCTGGATTTTATTCAGCTATAACCTGTTTTACTCTATCGCTTTTACTATCTACAACATGTCCCACCGCCTCATGGCACCACTATCCACACGTAATACCGAGCAGAGGGGCGGGCTTGCCGTTTTCAACAACATCTCCGAGGTAATGATTACGGGAATCATTGTCGCATTGGTTTTTCCCATGATAGTTCTCCCAGCAATCGGTGTCAATAAATCTGCGTGGATAACGGTGATGAGCGTACTATCCATTCTGGCATTGCCCTTCACAATGATAGAGTATTATTTCACTAAGGAGCGGGTAACCGAAGAAAATGTGGCGGACGATGTTCAGGCAGTTCCTCTCAGAACACAGTTGAAATCTGCTCTGATCGACCGCTATTGGTTAGCATTCTTCATCTACTTTCTTATAAACAGCGTCAGCACTATTATTAAGAACACCTCGCTGGTTTACTACTGTAACTATGTACTTGGGAGCTACAATGACGGCTTTACCCAAACTCTAGTCTCCGCCATCGGCGGTATACCTATGGGAATTGGAATTTTTGCCGTATGGCCGTTGGCCAAGAAAGTAGGAAAACGTAACCTGACAATTGCTGGTCTGGTCCTCTTCGCAGTCGGTGGTTTGATCTGCTGGCTCAATCCTACTAACATGATCGTAGTTCTCATAGGTCAATTTATAAAGAATATCGGCGGTCTCCCCATCTCTTACGTGATGATGGCGATTTTCGCGGATGTGCTCGATCACATGGAGTGGCGCTTCCACTTCCGTGTGGATGGACTGTCTGCTTCTGTTATGACGACAATATCGACCGTTGCCATTGGTATCGGAAGCGGAGTCTTCAATATGATGCTTGTTAGAACTGGTTATATTGCACCAGAGCTTATCAACGGGGAGACTATAGCGGCAGTCCAGAATGCAGCGACACAAAACTGGTTTACCTTCGGCTTTGTGGGTCTTGAAGTGTTTACTGCAGTCGTAATGATTGGATGCCTGTACTTCTTGAATGTCGAAGATGTTATCGTTAAGGAACAGGCTGAGATTAGGGCGAGACGGGAGGCTGCAAAGTGAAAGCAACTCGGTTAAGAACGGAAAGTATGATCGACCCAATAGGTATTTCCACAAAGATTCCCAGACTATCTTGGGTCTGTGAAGGCGGATTGAAGCAGACAGCGTATCAGATTGCTGCAAAGGATAGGGATAGCGAGAAGACTCTGTGGGATTCCGGCAAGATCCAATCCTCTCAGATGGCCTATATTCCTTGGGGTGCTGACCCCCTCCCCTCCCGCATAAGAGTGGAATGGAAGGTGCGCCTTTGGGATGAACATGATACGGTAGGCGACTGGTCCGACACAGCCTTTTTTGAGCGCGGTTTGGAGGAAGCAGATTGGAAAGCTTCTTGGATTACGGGGGATTTCAAGCCCCGACGTCGCGCCAACAAGGTAACGCAGTATATTACAAAGCCAAAAAAGCGCTATCCAGTAGACTGTTTCCGAAAGATTGTACAAGTATCAAAGCCGATAAAGAAAGCCCGCTTTTATGCCTCTGCCTGCGGACTTTACGAAATCAGTGTTGACGGCAAAAAGGTTGGATCATGGTGCCTCGCACCGGGTATTACAGATTACCGTATGCGTGTGCAGGCACAAACACTTGACGCAACCAAGCATTTTACTGAGAACCACAACCACAGCATAACCATTCTGCTAGCTGACGGATGGTATCGTGGAAGTGTAGGCGCATGGGGGTTACTCGACCAATATGGTACCCAGACAAAGGTCATTGCTCAATTAGTACTTACCTATGAGGATGGCAGTGAGGAAATCATCGTCACTGATGCTAGCTGGGAATGGAGTAATGACGGACCAATTAGATTTGCTGACAACAAGGACGGCGAAATTGTCGATGCCTCAAGGTCTCCTTCTTATAGTGGTAGAGCAAGAACAGCAAATCACACTGTACTCCCCGTCTCCAGCGACAATCTTCCCCTTACCGAGCAAGAAATCTTTAAGCCATTTATCAGTCGTACGCCTTCTGGAAAAGTGCTGCTAGATATGGGGCAGAATTTTGCGGGATATATTGCATTCTCAGTTAATGCCCGCCAGGGACAGAGGCTCATCCTGCGTTTTGGTGAGATGCTCATGGACGGCGAGTTGACTCAAGATAATTTTCAGCTAAAGCTTAAGTCCAGAATAACTCCCAAGCAGGAGATCAACTATACTTGTTGCGAGGGCCAAAACAACTATAAAACCCGCTTCGCCATCTTTGGCTATCAGTATGTTGAAATATCAGGGGATGAGGATCTACTCAGTGATATTGTTGATGGTAAAGCCGACTTTTCAGGGATAGCGGTATACTCTGACTTTGAGAGAATTGGCTTCTTTGAAAGCTCCAATCCTCTGCTTGATCAGCTAGTGGAGGCCACAGTATGGTCTACCAAAAGCAATAGCGCCGATCTCCCTACCGACTGCCCTACAAGAGAGCGCCACGGTTGGACAGGAGATGCACAGATTTTCATAAAGAGCGCATCGTATCTCTTTGATTATCGCAGTTTTGCAAAGAAATATTTAAATGATATTTACGATCTACAGTACAAGAACGGAAACCTACCTCAGATCGCTCCATATGGCGGCGTCGACTTTTTCATGGGTACAATGAACGGCTCCTCCGGTTGGTCAGATGCTGGAATTTTCATCCCATACAGGTTAGCGGAAGTCTACAGGGACGAACAGATTCTACGGAAGTTCTACCCCAGAATGGCTAAGTTTGCTCGTTTCTTGGAGCGTCGCTGTGGTAAGTGGGCACCTCTCCGGCGAAAGGCAATAGTCTCAGGTGAAAACAAGAAGTATCTGGTCAACTGCGGTGCCAGTTACGGTGAATGGTCAGAGCCTGAAGATGTGTTTATCAACAAGTGGACAGAGCAAGTCTTCCCCCATGCGGAGGTCAGCACCGCCTACTCATCCTATGTGTTCCGTCTTATGGCAGAAATCGCAGAGCATCTGGACAAGCCAGAAGATGCAGCAGAGTTCCGCCGCTTCAGCGAGGGCTGCAAGAGCGCCTACCAGGAGCTTGTATCAACTCCCGAGTACTCTCTAGACACCGACCGGCAATCATTGCTGGTGCGACCGCTTGCGCTCAATCTGCTTACAGAGGAACAGATTACTTTCGCCAAAGATCGCTTGATTCAAGCTATGGAAAACTACCGCTGGCGTTTGGGTACCGGCTTTCTCTCCACTCCTTTCATCTTGAATGTGCTGATGGAGATCGACATTGAGTATGCCTATAAGCTGCTAGAGAACGAGGAAATTCCCGGCTGGCTCTCCATGCCGAGACAGGGTGCAACCAC
>JAAYOS010000004.1 GCA_012520195.1 Clostridiales bacterium
AGTCCAATTGACTGTGCCGCAACACCGAGCCGTCCTCCATCAAGTGTTTGAAGCGCCACCGAAAAACCTCTATGAAGAGGTCCTAGCAGGCAGTCCTTCGGAACACGCACATCTTCCATTACTATATCGCTTGTTGGATATCCCTTTATGCCCATCTTCTCTTCATTTCTTCCAAGCGATACACCGGGAAGGTCCATATCCATAATAAACATGGATATGCCGCGTGACCCACGTTGGGATGGGTCGGTTTTTGCATATATAATAGCCCAGTCAGCAAAGGGAGCACCGCTTATGAATGTCTTGCGTCCGTTCAGTATATAGCAGTCTCCATCATCAACAGCCGTGGTTAGGGTGCCTCCAGCATCTGAACCCGCACCTGGCTCTGTAAGCCCAAACACAATAATCTTCTCACCAGAAGCAATGGGGGGGAGATATTTTTGCTTTTGCTCCTCTGTACCGCAGAAGAGGATCGGACCCGCTCCCAGTGAATTTGATGTATTTGCATATATTGAAAGCACCAGACTTCTTCTGGCAAACTCCTCGATCATAAGCACATAGGCTAGGCTGTCACCGCCCTGTCCGCCGTACTTTTCAGGAATCTTAACTCCCAGAAAGCCCTGCTTTCCCATTTTGTCGTGTATATCCCGATCAAATTCGCCGGTCTCCTCCAACTTATCAAGGAGCTCGTCGGTAAACTCTGTCTCTGCAAACTTGCGGAATAATTCCCGCATCATCTGCTGCTTCTCAGTTAGGATCATTTGACTTCCTCCAATAACATGCAAGTGCTCCGGACAGTTCCTTCTATTTTATATAGTCACCAAGCCGTCCCCACTCCTCGCAGAAGATATTAGGATTCATCTCCTGAAGATTCTCGGCTACTACGGGTAAAAAATCAATCTGATCAAGGATATCTCGTTTCAGGTCGATACCCGGCGCTATCTCAACAATCGTCATCTTACCGTCAATCAGCTGGAATACACAGCGCTCTGTAACATACAGTATCCTCTGATCCGGCTTTGCATATTTGCCTGAAAAAGTGATTTGCTCAACATGCTTTACAAACTTGCGAATCGTCCCTTCCCGCTCGACGGTTACCTTTCCGTCTTTAACAGAAAGAGCGGCCTTTCCAACAAGGGTGCCGCAAAATATGACAACGGGGGTGGAGCTGCATATATCGATAAATCCGCCCGGTCCGGTTAGGCGGGTGCCAAACTTCGAGACGTTAATATTACCTTCCTCATCGCACTCTCCCAGACCCAGAACAGTTATGTCGAGTCCGCCGCCGTTGATCACATCAAACGCTGAACCCTGATCGATTACAGCTTCAGGGTTATAGCTGCTGCCAAAGCTCGGGAGCGCAGAAGGTACTCCGCCAATCATACCACTTTCGCTGAACATGGTTACCTTATCAATCTGGTTCTCCTCGGCCATAATGTTTCCGACATCTGCGGACATTCCAACTCCAAGGTTGACTGTATTTCCTTTACGTACCTCCATTGCACAGCGGCGGGCTATAACTTTACGCTCATCAAGCACAAGCGGCTCAATAGCGCTCAGTGGTTTACGTATCTGACCCGAAAAGGCCGGTTCCCAGTAGAACCCTTCGGTTTGCCAGCTGGACATAGGGTCCTTAGCTTGAACAACATAATCCACTAAGGTTCCGGGTATCCTGACATCCTTAGGAGGGAGTGTCTCGGCCTTTGTTATGTACTCCACCTGGACAATAACAATGCCGCCAGAGTTATGAGCAGCAGAAGCAACTGCCAGACCCTCGTTTATAATACTCTCATGAGCAAATGATATGTTGCCGTTTTCATCGGCAATCGTACCTCTGAGAAGGGCCACATCAAGCTTGAAGCTCGGGTAGAACAGGTACTCTTCACCATTGAACTCTATTAGCTTGACCAGCTCGTCGGTAGTACAATCATTCATTTTCCCGCCACCAAGACGGGGATCGACAAACGTACCAAGACCTACTTTGGTTATCAGACCAGGGCGTCCTGCTGCAATCTCACGCCAGAGGTTGATTATCACACCCTGAGGCAGACAGTGGCATTGAAGTTTATTCTGAACTGCTAAATCGCGCATAGCAAAAGCACTTCCGACATGTGCCCCACACCACTTTGTCACAAGTCCCGGTCCAGCCTCACCAAAACGGGAGACTCCGCGGGCACCGGCATTTTGTTCTGGGCCTCCAGGTCTCTTTACTTTATCCCATCCCAGAAACTGGTTTCCGTATCCCCAGTCGCCCATAGCACTGCCCTGCTTTAGGTTAAGGTTACATGGATGTCCTGTCTCTCGGTAACTATCACGTATTGCAAGACCCAGTTCCTCTGGCCAGCCTGAAAGACCCATACCGGCCAGTCCCACAGTAGCTCCATCCGGGATAAGTCTTGCTGCCTCTCTAGCAGTTATGAACTTTGCCAAAACAATTCCCCCTCAGACTGTTTTAGTAAGACTGCAAATATTGTACTTGTTTGTCATTTAATTGCATTTATAGCCATTCAAAATCCTTCTTATGATACCATCTATCCAAAAAATAATCAATTTAATTCATCAACGTTGAACCCTTCCCGACTCGTTACCGCCCGCCAACTTTTTTACCTCTTCAACCGAAACCATGTTGAAATCGCCCTCAATAGTCTGCTTAAGGCAGGAGGCTGCAACGGCAAAGTCCACTGCATCTTGTTTTTCAAAGCCACTAATGAGACTATATATCAGTCCACCACAGAAACTGTCTCCGCCACCTACACGGTCTACGATATGGATTCGATACTCTTTTGAGAAAAAGAAATCGTTCCCGTCATAGAGCATTGCGCCCCAACCGTTATCGCTTGCGGAATAGGAGGTGCGCAACGTAATGGCGGCCAGCTTGAATGAGAATTTCTCTACAAGCTGTTTAGCAACACTTTTATAGCCTTCTAGGTCAAGTTCTCCTTTGTGTACATCTGTTCCCTCAGCACTTATACCAAAAACATCGAATGCATCCTCTTCGTTTGCAATGCAGACATCCACGTATTTGCAGAGCTCGCCCATAGTCTTTTTAGCCTCTTCGCGGGACCAAAGCTTGCTTCTGTAGTTTAGATCGCACGATACCATAAGCCCCATTCTCTTTGCGGCCTTACAGGCTTCCATGCATATCTCTGCTGCCTTTTCGCTCAGGGCAGGGGTTATTCCAGTGAAGTGGAACCATTCGGCACCGCTGAAAATGCTGTCCCAATCAAACTCATTGGGCTCAGCCTCCGCGATGGCTGAGCCCGCTCTATCATAAATACAGAGTGACCCTCTTTGGGATGCTCCCTTTTCCAGGAAGTAGATTCCAACCCTGTCACCGCCGCGGATTATTGATTTTGTATCTACACCAAAACGCCTCAAGCTATTGACAGCCATCTGGCCGATTTCGTGCATTGGCAGCTTACTAACAAACGCGGTATCAAAACCGTAGTTTGCAAGAGAGACCGCAACGTTTGCCTCTCCCCCGCCAAAAGACGCCTCGAACCGGTCGGCCTGTAGGAAACGATCAAAACCTTCAGGGGAAAGCCGTAGCATGATCTCCCCAAATGTGACTACTCTTGCCATAACTCATCAACCTCTCCTTCATTCAACAAAATGGAGTGCAAACCCGCCAAACTCCTCCTGTAGATACGCCACCGTAATCTTACCCGAAGCATCGGTCCTAAAGCTATCCTCCCTGAAAGCCAGACCCTTTCTCTGAAGATAATATATGGCGCGGTCCAAAGAATTGCATTTTATTGCAATATGGCCATTTTTCCCGAAATAGGGTTCCCTCATCACTTCTATTGCTTCACCAGTGAAATATGATTCAGGCTTTTTAACAAGGGGCATATCCAATATTGTGCACAGAGCTCGGGCTGTGGATTCTGCCTGTGCGCTATCTTCCGCATTTATTCCAACATGTGCAAGCCTAAACCCAAGCATTGTGGATACTGCTTGCTTTGTCAGTGCCTCTATTGATTCAAAGTCTCCTGAATCAAGCTGCTTTGCACCAACCATCCAGCTTCCTCCGCAAGCAAATACTTTGTTGAAAGCCAAATAATCATTTAGATTCTCTGCATTGATTCCGCCAGTAGGCATAAACTCGATCATGCCATATGGTGCGGACAGAGCTTTAAGGTACTTTAGTCCTCCCGCAGCCTCTGCAGGGAAGAACTTCAACTTGGTCAGTCCAAACTCCAGAGCTGCTTCAATGTCTCCGGCATTTGAAACGCCCGGCAAAACGGGTATTTGATTCTCGACGCAATAGGATACAACCTTCGGGTTAAAGCCCGGGCTCACAATAAATGAAGCGCCGGCACCGACAGCTCTTTTAACCTGGTCAACAGAGAGGACAGTCCCTGCACCCACAACCATTTCCGGTCTTGATTCTGTAATGAGTCTGATACTATCCTCTGCTGCATCAGTTCGGAATGTTATTTCGGCACAGGGCAATCCGCCTGCAAGCAGAGTATCAGCAAGCTTTACTGCATCATCTGCACGGTCAATTTTTACAACTGGAACAACGCCGATCCTCGATAGTGTCTCGAAAACTCGCATCCTTTTTCCTCCGGCTTCATATTTCTGCTCAATGCCCTTCCCACAAGGCGAAAGGCCCCGTACCGAAACTAATAAACTAAAACATCCGGGAAAGCAGCTTCTACTTCAAAATTTACCTTGATTTGTATTCGCTTTAATTAAGAATCCCCTTAAAGGAAATCATCTTCTGCCTTGTCATCTCTTCAAGTGTGCAGACTGCACCTTCACGGCCTACACCGGACATCTTATATCCGCCGAAGGGCTGGTGTGCAAGCCTGTAGTTTCCGGTTCCGTTAATTATGCATGCACCGGACTGCACACTGTTTGCTACCTTCATAGCCTTGCGCATATCCTCTGTTATAACTCCGGAGGAGAGACCGAAGATGCTGTTGTTTGCAATCTCAATTGCTTCCTCCATCGTCTCAAATGTGATAATCGGAAATACAGGTCCAAAGACCTCCATATCGCGCGCAATATCCATCTCTGGAGTCACTTCGATTACTGTCGGAGTAATGAAAGCACCATCCCGCGTACCGCCGTAAACAAGCTTTCCACCCTGCTCGACTGTAAGATTGATCTGCTGTTCAACATCTTTAGCGGCGCGCTCACTGATAACAGGTCCCATCTCAACCGTTGGGTCGGAAGGATCACCGATTTTAATCTTGGATAGTCTATTTACTAACTCCTCGACAAAACGGTCTTTGATACCCTTCTGAACTATATATCTCTTTGTAGCACAACATGTCTGTCCTGCATTTCCGATGCGCCCGTCAATTGCCTCTCTAACCGCAAGTTCAAAGTCACAGTCATCGAAAATAATCAGCGGATCATTTCCGCCCAGCTCAAGCGACACGTGTTTTAGCGATGGGGCACACATTTTTGATAACTCAACCCCGACCTCTGTGCTTCCCGTAAAGCTGACTGCGCTTATACGTGGGTCAGCTGTAAGCCATGTGCCTATTTTGCTCCCACTGCCTGTGAGACACTGGATAGCATTTGCAGGTACACCTGCTTCCACGAGAAGCTCACATAAAATCAGAGCTCCCATAGGTGTATCGGATGAGGGCTTAAGAATAACACTGTTTCCGGTAACCAGCATAGGTGCGGTCTTATGTGCCGCAAGCTCCACCGGGTAGTTGAATGGCACAATGCACGCAAACACGCCAAGGGGCTCATGTATTGTAAACGCCACATCGCCTTGTGAACGTGGTTCAGCGTTATAAGGTAAGGTTTTGCCATAGAACGTATTGGCTGCAGATATGTATATTCTAAATATCGCAGCGTTGGCAGCTACCTCTACACGGCATTGCTCAATCGGTTTTCCGCCCTCAGCACACATAACTGCAGCTATCCGTTCGGTGTTCTCTGTCAAAAGGACAGCGTATCTCTCTAAGATCTCAAGCTTCCGGTGGAGGGGATATGCATTCCACTCAACCTGACCTTTTACTGCGTTCTCTATGGCGCGCTGTACATCTTCCTCTGTTGCAGCAGGGACTGTATCCACTACTGTTCCTGTAGCAGGATTGATTACTTCTTGGACGCCTCCGTCCGACGCGTCAACCCACTCTCCGCCAATAAACATCTTCATGTAGTTAAGTCTCCTTCCAGTTATAGTTTCCGAAGATACTCAAGATCTTCTGCCAAAGAAGTGAAAATATCTCCTGTATATCCGTACTCCCGCTCGACGATATATGCTTTCGTTCCTTGGGCATCAGCTACCTTTTTGAGCGCTTCCACATTGATGATCCCCTCACCGAGCTTACAGTTGATCTTCCGGTGCTCTTCCAGCCTTGCCATTACCTCCGGTGTAAAGATCGGTCTACCATCTTCGTCCCTCTTCACCCCTGCAAACAGCTTTTCAAAGGAATCTTCCGGCCCTAAGACCCTGGAGGTCTCCTTTACATGGATCAGCTCAAACCGTCCTGGATAACGAGAGACAAATTCCGCTGCGTCAATCCCTGCGCGCCATGCCCAACCGGAGTCAAGCTCAAAGGTAACGTACTCAGGGTCTGTATTATTAATTAGAATGTCGATGACTGTCTGACCATCGTATTCGTTAAAATCGCTGTTATGATTGTGATACCCATACTTCATCCCATAAGACAGCGATTTCTTTCCTATAACATTTAGTTTTTCTGCTGCTCTGTATGCCTCATCCCTTGTTTCGACCCTTAATCCGGGACAAACTAGATACTGGCAACCTGTCTCGGGCAGATAGGCCAATTGCTCATCAGTTTTGTCGATATGTACATGAGCGGCAATTACAGTCATACCTAACGATTCGAGATACTTCCTCAGCTCTGTGGCAGAGTACCCGCCGTAAATCTCATTGAACAATTCCAGGCCTGCATAACCCGCCTCAGCAATTTTCTCCAAACTGCCATGAAAGTCTTCGGTAAGTTCTCTTGAGAAAGATGCTGTCTGAACATAGACTTTTTCCAAGTCCATACCTCCCTGTAAATGATGGGGCTACCGGGGTAGCCCCATCCTGCTTTATTCTACTGTTGTTTGGAGAGCAGAAGACCTACACGTTTTATAACTTCAAAGCACATGTGTGAGTTGTGGAAGGGACACTTACCCGAATTGAGCTTGTCGAAACCGTGGCTCCCGTCAACGATATGACACCCTGTCTCATCTACAACAATGTTGTTGTGCCAATCACCGTTTACTCTGTCTACAAAATAGGTCTCTATGTAGTCGAGCTGTCTAATGCAGGCATCTAGAAATGCATCATCACCGGTAATTTGATAGCCACATAACATAGCAGTCACTGCCTCGGCCTGTGCCCACCAGACATGGCTCTTCTCATTCTCACCCGTCAGCAAATCCCCGCCGTTTATGAGGCTGCCGTAGCTGTCAAAGTCATTTTCGAGTACCTTGCGGAGTACCTTGGTACATACTTCCTTGGTCCTCGATATTAGGTCCTCGTCTCCCGTAAGTTCGGCCATATCCAATGCCAGATAGCTTATTTCACAATCATGGCCAAAGCTCTGCCTCGTCCCGATGCGGTTACCGTCCATGTCCATAAAACCTTTGAAACAGTCGTATTCCGGATCGAAGAGCGTATCAACCATATACTCTGCAAACTCACGGACTGCTTTGCCTACTTCGGGATCACCAGTTGCACGATAAAGCTGTTCGTACGCCTGGCACAGGTGGTGCTGGAACATGATACCTTCCGGCATTCTCATGGGCTTGCCGCCAAATCTCATCTCAGCGGGTCCGCTCCAATCACGAGTAAACCCGTTACGATAGACCGCTGGTGAAATCTTTACCTTCTCCTCCATTACCCTGAAGGACTCCATGGCGACGCGGTATGCTTCTGGGTCTTTCGTTGCGTGGTAATAGGATGCAGCTGCCATTATAAAAAACGATTCGGAATAGGTAGGTTTATTGTCGTCAATGACTTCTCCCTTATGGCTTACGGTACTGAATGCCAGTCCATACTCCTTGTCGTAAAAGTAGCGCATCAGATAGTCAAAGGCGCGTTTTGCACGGTCGAGATAGATGTCGTCGCCAAACATCATATAGGCATTGGAAAATGCATATACTAGGCGTCCGGTCAGCACAAGTGCTCGCGGCTCCTCCTTGATAATTTCCATATCCTTAGTTACTCGCCCGTAGAAACCGCCGTTTTCTTTGTCAACTATAAACTCGCTTGTCCAAAACGGGAAGATCGATTCAAGTGCATTCTTCTCCGCTCTCACCTTAAGATCGTTCAGCTTTTCTTTTGCCGTCATTGGAGAGCCCCCTTCCCACTAAAATTAATCAAAGTATATCGTCTTTCCGGTCGCAGCAGACTGATATATTGCATCAAGTATCTTTGTTACGACAAATGCGTGCTCAGGATTTACGAAGAGCTCCCCGCGGCCCATCAGGGCGTTTACCCAATGTGTAGCTTCAGCATCATTGGGATTGAGGTAATTATTTCTCGGATGTACATTTCCAAACATTGAAATAGTCTCAATATTTGTCACAGTCTGTTTGCCGAGGTCTACCCTGTTTAGTCGTACGCCTTCTCTGCCCGAGTCAAGTCCACCCTTTGTTCCGCAGAGGGTGACCATACCGCCGCTATCCAGAATGTTTAGTGCCCAGGAAGCCTTTACATTTATAAGTGCACCGTTTTTCATAGTTACAAACCCAAATGCGGAATCCTCCACTTCAAAGCTTTCAGGATCCCAAACACCCATTGTGTTTCCCTGCTCGTCCGGACCTAAATATTTTCCCAGCTTCTCGAACGTCACTCCAGTAACACTCTTGGGCTCATAATTATCCATCATCCATAGTGTGAGGTCCAGTGCATGTGTAGCTATGTCTATCAACGGACCGCCGCCCTGCTTTTCCTTGTCGGTAAACACTCCCCAAGTGGGCACACCGCGACGGCGAAGAGCCTTTGCCTCGGCGTAGTAGATGTCACCGAGATAACCTGCATCGCAAAACCTCTTCATAGTGTAGTGGCTGTCTATGAAACGATACTGGTAGCCCACGGTGAAAAGCTTTCCTGTGCGCTTTGCTGTATCCATCATTTTTTGTGCATCGGCTACATTCGCTGCCATCGGCTTTTCACACATTACATGCTTTCCTGCCTCGAGGGCCGCACAAGTGATCTCACAGTGAGATACATTTGGTGTCAATACATGTACTGCATAAATGTCCTTGTCTTCCAGCAGCTTGCGGTAATCAGTGTATACCTTTGCGTCTGGAGCACCATATTCTGCTGCAGCCTTTTCTGCACGTTCCGGAATGATATCGCAGAATGCTACAAGCGAAACTTCCGATTGCTTAGCCATGGAGGGCATGTGTTTGTCGTTTGCTATGCCCCCGCACCCAATTATACCAATTTTAAGTTTTGACATTGAGTTGTTCCCCCTACCTCAAATTATTATTCGGATATTGCCTTTATGTCCTCGGGCTTTCTACCAAAGAAGAAGGCACCAACCTGAGTGATTACAGCCTCGTTACCGCTGAACTTGAAATCGAATACACGCTCGTTGCAGGTTTCGATCCATCTTGAAGTAAGGCGGAATGTGTCGTCAGATACCCACGCACCGCTGACAAGAGCGATAGTTGTAGCTCCGCTACCAATAATGTTATAGCTTCTTGAGCCGTCGAGTGAGATATCGATGCTCTTGTTGACACCCTCCTGAGTGTAGTCCATCCTTGCCTGGTAGCTGTTGAAGTTGAATGTGAACTCCTCAATGGTTCCAGGAAGCTTTCTACCGCTCATAAATGCGCCCATGAAGTCGGTCAGTAGGAAGGTCCCCTCTGTTACCTTGAACTTCTTGCCGTCAATTAGTGGTCTCGTTGGAGAGAAAGGTGCAAACACGGGATTTTTTAGTGCCAGGCACTCCATACGTCTTTTCAGGCGTGCCGATGCCTCAGGGTCTTCAGGTAAGACATCTTCATAAGGGACCTCATCAAGGAACTCCCACATGATATCTAGAACCTTCTGCGGAGCAACACCACCGGTAGATCCGGCTGCATTCTCAGTGATGGCAATAATCAGATCTCTATCGGGCACAACGATTGTAAACTGTCCCATTGCTCCATCTGCGCGGTATACGCCTTCGGGGCGGCACATCCATATTTGATATCCGTAGCCGACAAAGTTGTCTTTAGCGGGAGGATTTACTTTCTCCTCGGAGGCCGATTCGTTCTGCAGTGTTGTCGCCCTCTTGACGTAATCTTCCGCAAGAATCCTCTCACCCTCCCAAACGCCGCCGTCAGCGTAAAGCTTCATTAGGCGCAGGTTGTCTTCGGTGGTTGCCAGAAGTCCGCCGCCACCTATCTCCATGCCGTCCGGCATGTACATCCAGCGCAGATTGTCGGAATCAATTCCGATTTTGTCAAATAGTCTAGGCTTGAGGTAGTCGTGCAGTCCAAGTCCCGTCTTCTTTCTGACAATGGCGCCAAGCAAAGTTGAGCCTGTACTGTTGTACATGTATGTCGTTCCCGGCTCATGAACTACAGGAGTTGCTAGAAACTCGCGGATCCAGTCCTCAGAAGGCCTTGGCATCTCATCCATACCGCACGCCATGCATAGAACGTGGTGGACAGTAAGTTTTTTAAGGTTTTCGGAAGGGTTCTCGGGAGCTTCATCAGGGAAAATGTCAATGATGCGCTCATCAAGATCTACAATACCCTCTGTATAGGCGATACCGACTGCCGTCGCAGCGTATGTCTTTGTATGCGATTGAAGTCCGTGACGGATTCCGGGAGCATAGGGACTCCACCATCCCTCTGCGCAAACCTTACCATGACGCATGATCATAAGCCCGTGCGGTTCGGTTACGCCGCTCTCCAGCTTGTCTAGAAGATTCTCGATTGCTTTGCTAGGAATCCCGACAGATTCGGGCGTTGTGCGTTCAAACTCAGTTCTCTTCATAATAGCACTCTCCATTTTCTCATAATAGTTAAATCCTGCTACAGATAATTATAGAATTCATCAGAAATGCTGTCAATCGATTTCATTCCTAGATGTTTTGAAAAAGTATCATATTCCCCCATATAGCTGCATTCTGGAGACATTGCTTCCATTTATCATATAGTCACAACGAAAACAAAAATCCGCTGCCAACAAGGGAAAAAGCCGTTAGCAGCGGACTACGTTATAAACACAGTTTTAATGCACTAGTATCTGCTTAACTAAAACGATTGCATTATCTAGATTTTGAGCGAGTGCAGCCACGCCTATCAGCGCATCGCCACGGTAGAATCCTGCCTCGTACAGCGGTGAGCCCTCTCGTATCCATATCCCACCTACGATTTCATGGCCGTCCTCATTTTTGTACCTGTACAGGTCTGCTTCATTCTGCTGTAGGATTTCAGCAGGGATAAACAGGCTCAGATCAACAAATGCGCCCTTGGTTGCATACGACTCAAACACAGCTTCGTCTGCCGCAAAGACATCCAAATCACCAATTCCGAAGCGAACTGCTAGAACCTCCACTGTATCCACATCTGTTTTGGTTACGTCGTCATATCTAAGAGTATAGCTCGTCTCTACATCTATATAGTTGTTCTCTGTTTCCACCCCGCCGCTTTCCAAAAGATCGTAGATGATGGTGCTTTCAACCTCATTGTTAGCGTTCACCATCACCACATAGAGGGAAGTGTCGTTGCGTCCAAGGCGTAACATGATGATTGATACTAGCACAATAACTATTGTTGCTGCAATTATAGGAACTCTGTAGTAGTCCCACACAAAGAGCATTTTTTCTCTCTTATCCAGACGTTTGAATGTTGCTGCATCGGACTTGATCCGATCTCTGATTCTCATATAGCTTCTTCCTCGATTTCTGCCGCTTCACGCCATTTTACAGGGCTTACTCCGCAAATCTTCTTAAATACTGTGGAGAAATATGAGGAGTTATCATACCCCAGTTCTCCAGCAACCTCACTGATTGTCATATTTGTACTCAGCAGCAGACGCTTTGCTTCGTTGATGCGGAGATGATTTATATATTCTCTCAGGTTCATGCCCGTCTCGTCCCTAAATTTCTTGGAAAGATAGTTCGGTGAAATAAAGCTCACAGCGGCAACATCGTCGCGGTCGACATCCTCACGGAAATGCTCCGCCAGATACTGAATGGCGTTAGCAATCACGTCCTCTTTACCGTTTGCTTCATGCAGGATCGAGATAACGTAGTCGTAAATCGACTGTGCAAACTCCATGAAATCGGAAAGGGACCACTGGGACAGTATATCGAACTTATTAATGATATCGTCGCCCAGAAGGATCTGCGTTGAGATACCGTTATCACGAAGACACCCGTAGAAAATCTGCAGAAGCTCCTGTTGCAGACGCAGGATGATGTTTATGTTGCTGTCCCGGCCACGGACTATCTTGTTCAGGGCACCAGTTATAGCCTCAATATAATCAGCTTTCCGCCCCTGCCTGATGCATCGCAATAACAGCTCGTGATCCAGATAGTAGTCTTCATCCGATGCATTTCCGGGCTCACGGAAGAGATAAACCCTGCCGGCATGATGCCTCAACCGTGTTATGCGTCTGTTAAGTGCAGGTGTATCCTCAAACGCCTTGTACAGCTCTATCGGGTCACTTACCAAACAGACAGGTATAAGTGAGAAGGTTGTTTCACACAACTCAATGAGCTTTCGGCACCTAAGTAGAAGCTCATTCTCGCTGACCTGCTCGGCAGGTACAAAACAAGTCAAGTTTATGAACTTCTCGCCCAAATCTGTAACAGTGTAGGCAGTGCCGACGTTATTGACCAGCACTTCTTCGGTTAGCCTTTGAAAGCCCTCCGTAAGAAGCTCATTCTCCCATCCATTGCTTATTGCCATAGATGAATCAGCAGTTACATACACGAGTCGCCATTGGCTATCGGCAGAGAAACCAACGTTGACTTTTTGAAGTGCCCTGTCAAGTCGCTCCCGGTTGATGCCGAAATGGCCGTCCCTGACCTGGCGTAACAGATTGTTTGTAAGGGCGTTTATCAAGTTTGCATCCTCAAGTTTGCTTGCATTAGCTTTCCGCTCTTTTGAGTCCCTGATCATCTTGGTAATCACTGAAGTCAGTTCATCCATATCGATTGGCTTTGTCATGTAGTTGACCGCTCCATACCTCATGGCGGTCTGGGCGTACTCAAAGCTCTCATAGCACGTCAGGAACGAAAACTCGGTCTCAATGTTGTTGTCATGTACGAACTTTAATACGTCTATCCCACTACTTTTGGGCATCCCAATATCGCAGATAATAAGTTCTGGCTTTTCTGCCATGATTATCTCCTTGGCAACATCACCATTATAGGCGCGCAGCATCTTGCTTATACCCATGTCTCTGCAATCTAGTTGGCTCTGTATTACATCAATCGTTGATATATCGTCATCACATAAAAGAAGTTTCATTGCTTATCTACCTCCCAATCAGGTATCCACACTTCAGCATGCGCTCCACCGTCGGGATTGTTTGACAGGTGTAGAAGATCGTTTCGTGCATATGTAAGCTGAAGTGTATATCGAACATTGCTTAAACCGAAATGGTCTTTAGGTGTTGGCTCTTCTGCCTTTTTGTAAACATCTTTAAGAAATTCTTCACTAAACCCCTCTCCATTGTCATCTACAGTAAGGCGGCAGCCAACAAAACCTTCTGTTTCAAAACGATGACAGGATATTGTGAGTTCAAGGGGCTCGTACAGGCTCATTGCATGCTTGAATGTATTTTCCACAAGTGTGAACAGAATTAGGACTGGAATTTGCGTCTCGCTAACATCATCGTCGCAGTAAATATGCGAAATTATACTGCCGGGGAACCTCAATGTCTGCATCTCAATATAGTTTTCGATATGTGATATCTCCTCTTTCAATGAAACCCAGTTCCTCTGTGAGTTGAGCATGTAGCGGACAAACTTTGACAGATATTTAAGATAAGAGCGTATGTCTTCAAGCCGGTTTTGGTATGTCATATTGCTTACGGTGGTGATAGCATTCAAGAAGAAGTGAGGTTTTATCTGTGCGCGTAGTAGCAATAGCCTGTTCTCCTGCTCCCTCAAGAGTCTGTCATAAGACTCAATACGGAGATTTACTATCTGCGACGCCATCTTATTAAAGCTTTCATATAATACACCGAACTCTTCACTGCCTGCTTCGGTAGTGATTTGGTAGTTCATGTTACCAGATATAATCTCATGGTTTGCTACTAAAAGCTCCCTTGTAGGCGCTACAACCATATGATTCAGGTTGTAAGCAAGTATGATCAAGAGGGCAGCACACGTCAGGCTCACTATCAAAATAATTACTGCTGTAGTTGTGTTTACGCCGTTGCTCAAAAGTGAATTTTGCTGGGTTGCCAAAACGATGGATATGTTATCGTTTGTGAAACTTAACTCCATTATATACGTTGTGTGGCTACGACTTGTTGCCCTTCCGCGGTCATCAAAGCTCAACCACTCTTCCCAATCAGGGGTTTCGCCGTGATATAGGACCTTTCTTTCATCCCAGGAAACGAGGAGACAAGAACTATCCTTGCCCTGGACTCTGAAGTTTTCTGCCAGGTCATATCTCTGTACTTTGCTCATGGCTCCCGCAACATATTTACCCAGAGCAATCGATTTGACGAAATACGCCTCACCTTCGACCGACTCTATGTCCCATAGCCTGTTATAAAGCTTCGTCGTCCGGTTCATCCCCACATCCCTAAAGGATTTCTTTAGGGCAGCTGTGCTAGAGACCGATATCGCCGGGTTTGCAGAGAAGAGACTCATATCGCTCTCTGTGTCTATCAGAAAAAAACAATCGGCATCGGAGTTTATGTGGAGCTTATTTGTCATCTGGTCTAGGCACTTTTTCCTAGTCATATACTCCATTTGAGGGGTTCCTGATGCAAGCTCTGCGTTGTTATAAACAGTCAGCAATAACTCAAATACGTGCTCATACATTGAGTCAAGCCGCTTTTGTACATAGCTCTCCCAAACCTTGACTGTTGTTGCGTTCTCATTCTTTATACTCTCTCTGGTCTGTGAGTTATAAAAAACGTTTGACCACATGAGAAAAAGCAGTACAATTATCATAACGGCGAATAGTAGACCGTTGACTCTCTTTCGCCAGGATTTTTGTGTTTTCATTGCATTAGCTCCGTCCATATAAATGGCATCTTACTATCCACTGATTCCATCTTACATTATTAAAAAAAGGTTGTCAATATTAAGCCATAAGGCGTATGTTATCGTTTGCACTGTTAATGTTTGGGCTCAATGTAAGGGGGAGGATAATACGGAAAACATCAACTTTCGCTTTGTACAAAAGGATATTATTACAGTACTTTTTTTAATGCGTATGCCGGAAGATAATCGTAACATAGGGTTGATAAACAAAAATATGGAGGATGAGAAGTTGTGCCTAACTTAGAAAATAAAAACTCTGCTCAGACTGCCGTCTCTCAATATGACGACATTCTCAAAAGCAGGAAAAAATCAAGGAGAGCTAATGAGTTTCGTAAGACGATACCGATGTTGCTGATGATGCTACCAGGAATGATTTACCTCATCTGCAATAACTATCTTCCGATGTTCGGTATTCTCATTGCCTTTAAAAAAGTTAATTTCTCTGTTGGTATCATAAAAAGCCCCTGGGTCGGACTCGACAATTTTGAGTTTCTGTTCGCTACAAAAGACGCATGGATCATGATACGAAACACCCTTGCTTACAACATTGTCTGGATCATACTAGGAATGATTATCGCGGTATTCGTTGCACTCTGTATGGCAGAAATCTCTAGCCGCCGAATAGCCAAGGTAATTCAGCCGATAATCTGCTTCCCGTCCATGGTATCTGCAGTTATCCTTTCCTTCATTGTGTATGCATTCCTCAGCACTTCTTACGGATTCATCAACAAGAGCATTCTCGGTGAAAACGCCATCAACTGGTATGCTTCAGCTAAGTATTGGCCAGTAATCTTGACTATCGTTCACTTCTGGCAGAGCACCGGCCAGAGCTCGATTATCTATATGGCGAGTATCGGAGGAATCGACAAGGGACTCTACGAAGCTGCAAGGATCGACGGTGCCAGTAAGATTAGGCAGATTTGGCATATAACCTTGCCGTTGTTAAGACCGGTAATGACTCTGTTGCTTCTCCTCTCTGTTGGACGTATATTCAACTCTGACTTCGGTCTGTTCTATCAGGTTCCACTGGGATCCGGTCTGTTATACAGCACGACCCAGACTATAGACACATACGTATACAGGGCACTGCTAGAGTTAAATAACATTGGAATGTCCTCTGCAGCCAGTGTGTTCCAGGCCGTCATCGGGTTCGTGTTAGTTATATTGTCTAACTGGCTTGTCCGTGTTGTTGACAAAGACAACGCTCTCTTTTAGATTGGAAAGGAAGGTAATTAACTATGAATAATACTGAGAAATATACCCGTCCTGCCATTAGGGACGAGCGGACATTTCATAACATCGCCATGGTCCTCATGATAATACTTGCACTATACTGCCTTGCCCCGTTTTTCCTTATGCTCTCGGTTTCTCTATCCACCGAAAAGGCTCTCAGCACCGGCGGATACAGCTTCTGGCCAAAGGAATTCTCGGGCGCAGCGTACGACTATCTTTGGACAAAGAAATTCACGATAGGCAGAGCCTATGCGCTTACGATTTTGGTAACGGTAGTAGGTACTCTCTCAAACCTCCTTCTAACATCCCTTTTCGCATATCCCCTGAGCCGAAAAGATTTCAAAGCACGAAATGTATTTGCCTTTATCCTATTCTTCTCCCTTATGTTTAACGGAGGACTTACTGCAAGTTACATTGTTTGGACAAGAGTCTTTGGAATCAAAAACACAATATGGGCCTACATCCTTCCTGGAGCTCTTATGGGCGGCATGAACGTACTGATGGTAAGAAACTACTTCAATGCGAATGTGCCCTACTCCATAGTCGAAGCGGCCCAAATTGACGGCGCAGGTGTTTTCCGAATATATTGGCGCATAATGCTTCCACTGTCAAAACCTGTTCTGACCACCGTAGGACTCTTTGCTGCCCTAGGTTACTGGAATAACTGGACAAACGGTCTCTACTATATATCCGAAACAAAACTATACACGATCCAGGTCTATCTCAAGAAGCTAATGGACAGTATACAGTTCCTCAAATCCAGTGACGTGGCCGCCGAGTCTGCAGCCCTTGCATTTAAGGCTTTCCCAACAGAGAGTGCCCGGATGGCCATTGCAATTATCGCTATAGTTCCGATCCTTCTCGTCTACCCCTTTATCCAGAAAGAGCTTGTAAAGGGTTTGGTCATTGGCGGAGTCAAGGGCTGAGTGTGATAGTACCGCAAACATATAGGCATAATCTTTATTATAGAGATTATGCCTTTAATCTATATAAGGAGCTTGACTTTAGTGTTTGATTATGACGGTTTTCTTGTAAAAATGCTTGTTAAGGCAGGCAATATGATGATCGTGAGCTTTCTTTGGCTCATATCCTGCATCCCGATTATCACCATTATCCCCGCAACGGCGGCGATGTTTCATACGACTACCAAGGTCATTCGCCAAAGTGGGACAGGCGTGGTCCGAGATTTCTTCACGAGCCTCGGCAACTCACTTAAAAAAGGTGTGCCCCTGTCACTCATCTGCATAGTACTTGCACTTCTACTCTATACTGCTCTGAACTTCGGAGCACAGATGTGGCAGGAAAGCATTGTCTGGGCGATATATTATGTCTTTGGGTTCTTCCTTGCCTTTATATTTATCACTATGCTACTTTTTGTACCCCCGACACTCTCTAGGTTCGAGTCCGGTTCCATAACAACCATATGGCTGTCCCTCTACTTGGCATCACGAAACATCATAAGGACGATCTGGTTTCTGATTTTGCTTGGATTGATATCCTTACTTGTTTATATATATCCAATAACGATCCTGATACTTCCCGGGCTCTATTACGATCTGATTTGTGGCGGTATGGAAAAGACTCTACAGGCTTTCATTAGAGAGCGCGGACTGGAAGAGGACGGGTCGACAGGGAGCGAATCCGGTGCCCCTGCAGACGACACACTGGATGATACTGAAGACATAGGAATAATTGCGGACACTGATGTCAATGAGACTAATGAAATGACCGGTCTTGAGTTGGACAGACTATTCGGTGATTCCAGTGATGAGGATATTAATATAGGTGACAATAATGAGTAGGCTGCTTCTAAAGGATGTTTTGAAGATATACCCTTACACCAGGGTTTCAGGTATTTTCGGTAGAAAAAAAGCCCGTGAAGCGCTTGAGCGCGAAAAACTGAACCCATATACCACAAATGAAGGCGTCGTTGCGGTGCAGAAATTCAACCTTGAGGTTGAGGATGGTGAGTTCATTGTGCTCCTTGGGCCTTCCGGGTGCGGAAAGACTACAGTTCTGCGGATGATTGCAGGCCTCGAGGACATAAGCTCTGGGGAAATTTATATGGACGGAGTCCTGACCAATGACCTTAACCCCGAACACCGTGACATTGCAATGATCTTTCAGAATTACGCACTCTACTCCCATTTGACGGTATATGATAATCTCGCATTCCCATTGAGAAATTTGCATATTCCAAGGGATGAAGTGGATCGTATGGTTTTGAGTACTGCAGATAATTTGAACCTTACACACCTACTTGGTCGCTTGCCTAGAGAGCTTTCGGGCGGTGAAAGACAGCGAGTCGCTATCGGACGTTGCATTGTTCGAAATCCGAAAATATTCCTTATGGATGAGCCTTTCAGCAACCTAGACGCCCCTCTACGTCGAAAGCTGAGAGTTGTAGTTAAGAATCTTCACAAGAAAACCGGAACAACCTTCATCTATGTGACTCACGACCAGTTTGAAGCCTTTTCGTTGGCCGACAGAATCGTTGTCATGCGGGACGGCATTATTGAGCAGACTGGCACACCTCGTGAACTGTACAATGAGCCTGCTAACCTGTATACAGCCACTCTTGTCGGATCACCACGGATGAACATATTCAATAATGCTGAACTAGACTATGTTTCTAATAGTTCGAACAGATGGACGGTCAATGTTCTAGGAAATAAGTATCCGCTCAGCGAAAGCATGACACGAGGTTTTTCCAAGGATTTGAACGGAGCTGCTGTTACACTAGGAATCAGGCCTGTACACGTTCAAGTCAGTAGCAATTCAGACAGCAGTGCTGGGTCTGGTATTCCTGCGAAAGTTCTGTATACAGAGCACATGGGCTCTGAAACACACATATACATGGAGGTCAACGACCTGGAAGTCATAGCCGTTCAGCCTTCTGTGAACCCCCAGTATAGTGCTTTCCATAGGGGGCAGAGTGTTTTTATCTCATTTCAAATGCAGAAAGTCCACCTGTTTGATAGAGATACCGGAAGCAGAATATAGTAGCCTTATAGTGTAACACTGATAAGATAGAATTCTATAGCAATAGCACAATAGCTTAGTGGCGGACATAATTAAAGGTAAAAACATAAAGGTGACACAGGCATTCGGCCTGTGTCACCTTTACTATTTGTTAAATTGTCATTTATTAATAGGAGATTTTCTATTCTGTCAAATACTTACTGTGCAGCAAGCCATGCGTCAACTTGAGCCTGGTACTCAGCCATGACCTGGTCAATTCCAGCTGCGTCGAGAGCCTCTAGGAACTGCGGTAGGTACACGTCAGGATTGACATCGCCGTAGGTAAGCACGTCGTAGTACTGGTCATAGACGTTAGAAATTGCAGCAATCTGTGTTGCAACCTTTGAGGAGTCAGGTGTGAATCCAAAGAGTTTTGGATACCAAGCTTCGTCAATCAGTTTCTTCATGAATACCTTATCAGCTTCTGAAGTATTGCCGTCAAAGCCGTAAAGCAGGAACTGGTTTCCGAATGCTCCGCAGGTGTACAGTGCAGTGTAAGGAACTGTGTCAATACCAAGGCCCTCTGGGTACTGGATAGAGGTTTTCTCTTCGTTCCACTCCCAGGACACGCCCTCGATACCATAGATGAGAGTGCTTGCTATAAACTCGTCAGTCCAGATGAGGTTAAGCATACGTGCTGCAGCTGATGGATTCTCGGATGTGTAAGCGATTCCATATACGAGCGGGTTGTTAGTCATGTCGGAGGTTGCAATCTCAACTGCTCCAAAGTTTCCGCCGTAGGAGTTGTTCATTGTGAACATCTGCTCGATAGTCTCAATTGAATATGCATGGCCCATGATTACACCCTTGGATTGGCCAGACATGATGATTGCGTCGTGCAACAGAGTGTTGTTGGATCCCTCAGGATCGGAGTAGCCCTTCTGGCTCCACTCGTATGCTTTATAGACTGCTTTACGGAAAGCATCTGTCTCAAAGTAGTTTACAAGTGTTGTGCTGTCTCCAACTGTGGCAAAGTAGGTGCCAACCACATTGGTGTGATCCTGGAAGCCGTATAGCGGTGGAAGCTGGTTGTTGTAAACCATGAAGCGCTCTTCCGGATAAGCTGCCTTCAGTGCTGCAAGTGCGTCATCAAGATCATCAACTGATTTGACCTGGCTCATGTCGTACACGCCATCAACCAAATCTTTGTCATAGATGTACTTCCAGCTTAGAACCTGGCCCTTATAGCAGGGGATGGCATATGTGACACCTTCGATTGTTCCGCAGGAGAGCCAATCATAGACTATGTTTGCTGCTCCTGAGAGCTCTTTATCAAGATACTCATCTAGTGGCAGGAGATAGCCGTTTGCTACTGCAACGTTAAGCGGGAGAGCGAGGTATATATCCATCTTCTCACCGGATGCCAATTGCATGTTTGCAGTTGTGCTGTAATCGGCCAGATGACCAAACTGGAGATCCAGAGTGATGTCCTTGATGCCAAGATCATCTCTGATGTAGTCATTAATGGCGTTTTCAACGTCCTTAATGTTGTCCTTGTCTGGAATAGTCATCATTGTGGGGAAATACAGTGAAACCGCGTATGGCTCAACGTCATCGCCTTCATCAGGTGTATCAGTCTGATCGCTACCTGGTTTTACGGTCGGTTTATCTGTGGGTGTTGCATCTTTTCCTGAGTCTGTAGAGCAACCGATCAATCCAATGATCATAAGTGCTGCAAGAAGAAGAGCAAAAAACCTTTTCATTAGATTCATTACCTCCATAGTAATTAGTACGCTAATTTTTGCGTCCAGTACAATAATAGCAGCTATTTGCCTTATTGACTTCAAATAGATTCATGCAATCCTTTTGAAATGTACAACCTTTTTGAGCCAAAATGGCGTCAGATTTGAAAAAATAACATACACTCTTCAAAATGTACAATGCTATTTCAGCATCACCCTCTTGAATGCGTCATAGGTTAGAAGTTCACAGTCTTTTGAGACAATCAGTTTCGCCTTTTGGGCCTGTGAATTGAGAAGCTCCTGCTCGATGGAGAGAACCATGGTTGTGAACGGGCTGTCGGTTCCACCATCCCTGTTTCGTTTCTTCCTGTGTTCAAGTGTCTCCTCCGGTGTGCTGTTCAACAAAATCGGTATATCAACCCCCCTCAGATGAAAGCTGTTCCCATGAGTCCATTCAATAATCAGTACATGCTTGTCGTCGAATTCGACAGCCTCATACCAGAGTTCGTTTGCCTCCCTACCCATCCGCTTCAAATAAAGTGTATCTGCACCACTTTTGAACTGTGAAATGATTCCGTTAAGTTCATCGAAATCGATTTCATTAGCTGTACCGAGATAGTTCCGTAGGCCGCTTCTCCCCACTTCCTGATATTTTGCAAGCCAGGGATACTCCTTTGTCAGTTCTAGATTTGAGTCATTACCATCTGACCAAAGTCCATCCAGAACGCCCTGTATGCTGCTGTCATATATCCCGTGTGCAATGAGCCCTTTCAGCCCATGAGTGCGGAAGACGCGAAGTCTCTCGGCATCGTTGTACATTGGGATCCTATGGGGGTAGTTATCCCCCGAAAGTGTGTAGCTTCCAATATTCTGGCTGTTGAGAAAGTATGAGAGCAAGGATGCGGTCTCAGACTTTCCGACACCCGACCCCCCACACACCGCTATAACAGCTCTTTGATGCGGATGGCTATTAAGCAGAGGTAACAACAGCTCGGCTAGCTTCGGGAAAATGAACCGGGCTTTCTTGATATGGTCATCACTTATTTGAATTTTGTCTCCGGGCATATCCCCCTTAGGTATTTTGTCCGGATCCACAGGAATGTCCTCAACATTTTTGAGATCCAGCGCTATAGGACCTTTAGTGTCCGATCTTTTATTTGCTTTCTCTTGAATCAATGTTAACTCCTCCAATATTATATCCATCGGTTTTGGTTAAAAGAATCTACTGATTCACTATCCTCCAAGAAGCGTAAAATTTGAACCATCGTAATTATTGTCTGCTCAGCGCCCTTTTGGTTGACGCTTCCGAAAACCTGTTATAAAATCAAGAACAGAAAAACAGGAGGAAAATGTTATGATGTTTGATTACGACTACCTGAGTATTGGTGAAATACTTATCGATATGACACCGTCGTCTGCCAGTGACGGAGAAAAGTGCTTTGTACCAAACGTTGGCGGTGCTCCGGCAAACGCTGCATGCGCAGTATCCGTCTTTGGAAGAAAAGCAGGCTTCATCGGCAGAACAGGAAGCGACATGTTCGGAAGTCAAATACGCACCGTGCTTAAGTCAAAAGGTGTTGACACCTCACTGCTGCAGACGGATGAACACAGAAATACAACCTTAGCATTTGTGGATCTAGACGAACATGGGGACAGGGATTTCTCTTTTTATCGGAAGGGGCTTGCAGATGTCTCCCTCGAGCTGAAACCGGAGCTCTATAGTGCGGTAGAACGAACCCGCATGCTCCATTTCGGATCTGTATCCCTTTCGGAGGACCCCTCACGATCTACTGTTCTATCCCTTGTAGACCATGCAAAGACCAAGGGTGTGTTGATCTCATACGACCCCAACTTGAGGTTCCCTCTATGGAACGACAGCGATTACCTAAAAAGAACCGTTCTGAACACTGTAGGCCTTGCAGACATTCTGAAACTTTCTGAGGATGAGGCAGACTATTTGTTCGGGGATATTTTTGAAGGGGACGGTTCCGATATCAGTGTCATCCTGAGAGTAATACAGGACACGTACGATATTCCCATAGTAATAATAACACAGGGTAAAAAGGGCGCCTCCCTCTGCTACAAGAGCAGAGTATTTAGTTCTTCGGCATACGATGTAAAAACAATCGACACAACCGGAGCCGGTGACTGCTTCATGGGAGCTGTCTCGTACTGCCTGCTTCAGCTCGAGAAAGGAATAGATAACCTCACTGAAGATGAAATAACCTACATTCTTCAATTTGCCAATGCCGCAGGCTCACTGTCAACCACAAAAAGTGGTGCCATACCCTCCATCCCCACAGTAGACGAAGTGCTACACTGTATGAATACTGTTCCTCTTACTAAATGAGATGGTTATAAGCGTTTCTCATGAAATTGTCTGCTAAGTTCACCCACAGGTCGAAGTTGGGGTTTCCGATACCGTCGTATATCTTCCATCCTGCGTAGCCATGAGGGTGTCCCGCAAACGAGTGTACTTCAACCATTACCCCGCGTTTTACCAAATCGAACACCACGTCGTACATGTTCTCACAGCCCCTCTCATCCTTCAGGCCTGTTGCAAAAAAGGATGGTGGATAGACCACACGGGTGTAGTCAAAGTCTGTTCCAATATGTCTGGAGCCGTAAACACAGAGGAAAACGTCAGGAGAGCCGTAATAGGCGTCCAAATCATCTGGAACATAGTCGGGAAAGTGATCTTTTACAGCCTGGTCTCCTGAGAAATAGCGGATGCAGTTGTCGCCCGCAATTCCGCCGTTTGAGAACCCTGCAACGGCAACTCTGTCTTTGGGGATCCTATACTTCTCGGAATCTCTCCTGATGATCCTAATTGCCCTTGCAACGTCTACGCCACACTCGAACGCGTTCCATGGGCAGGCGTTTGGGCGGCTGTGAAGAATGAAGGCTTGATATCCCAGGTCATTGAAGTTTCTGCATATCTCATAGCATTCATTGATCGAGTTCATCCCCTGCTGACCGCCAGCAATAGTTATAACTGCGCCAATAGGAGTGACGTCATCGGGCAAGAGGATTTCCAGAAAATATGGCATAAAATCGGGGTCATGATAGTAGCGGTATTCCGAATTGTCGGTGTACTCAGTCATCACAGGCATGTTCCCTTCCCGCCAGAGAAATACCTTCTCTGGCGGGTTTTCTATCATCTTTATGCTGTCTCTCAGTTCTGCGTATTGCGACAGCAGATCTCTGCGAGCACTATCATCCTCACATTCCATTATTGCGAACTCCAGCTTTGAAAGCTCTACTAGCTTGTCAATAGGGTACGCGGTTATATATTCATACTTGGGTATTGCTTTATGTCGTTCAGGAGCGAGTTCCTTCTGCACCTTCTCCATATGAGCTCTTTTTGCCGAATCCATATATCTCAACCCCTATACTATTTCTTTTGCAAACTATGCATAGCTTACATATAGCTAAACATGTCACCTGCCGGAATAAATGTTATCTCCAGCTCTTCGCCAACTATTGGACGGAGCCATTCAACAGCCCATCGCATCCCAGCCTCTTCCTGGATAAAATGTCCCGGCAAAATCATACCTTTGGCTTTACCGAGCATTGCTGCATCCCAGATGTATAGCGGGAGTGTCCATTCAACTATCTCGCCCGGTATAATGACATCATACTTCCAGGATGCGGCTACCTGTGCATTATTGCTCCAATTTGTACTCTCATTGGGTAGTAGGTGACCACAGAAACCAACGGTAGATACCTTTGCGTCGGGATTACCTATATAGCGGATAGTGTCTAGCTCCATGGCTTCCTTTACGTGTCCGACCAACTCCTGCAAAGTGGTTTCGGGAAGCTTTATTTCAGGTGCACGATTTTCTCCGGGAACTACATACTCCTCCCATCCGAGTTGCTTTATCAGATAGTGGAAGATTCCGTCTGGGTTATGGGCGTGGATATGGTCATGATCGCGGAAAACTACTATCCCGTTATCCTTCAATAATGCAAGCTTCTCTTCATATATTTCGTTTCCTTCAAGCCATTCACATTCATCGTCATATCCGCTATAGAAGGTCGGCTCATGGACAAGGATGAAATTCGCTCCAACATCGATCGTCTTTCGAATAACTTCGACTGTTGGTGCTATGGAAACTACAATACCTGTGCACTCCACGTTTGGATCTCCGCCAACTATGACGTCGCATGTCCTTCTGTCACCAATATCGGGGTGGTAGTTTAGTATTCCATCAATAATGTTTTGAATTGTCATGTTAAAATTCCTCCTGAAGTATATCTATAAAAGTTTATCTATATCACTATAAGTTTATCTATATTACTAGGCCAATACTACGCCGTCGGAAGTGCTTATTCTATAGGTATAATCTGTAAGGTTCGCCTCTAGGGTTGCACTATGTCCATCTTTGCTCCAGGTCAATTTGAGCTGGTCCTGTCCACATTCATGGATCTGTAGATTCGCATCAAAACCGAATGCCTGATGATTATTTCTAAATCTCAATAGCTCGAGCTGTTTTCTTACAATATCGGTTTTGAGCTGATCTTGAACCTGTTCCAAAGTCAGATTTGTGCGGTTTATCTCCTTATGCCCGCCCGGGCCGGCTCTCTTAACTGCTTCATAATCATTTTTCCCGGCCATTAGGTCGAGATACCATATCTGAGATTTTCCAGGCATAAACATTTGGATTGCCCTTGCGAGGAGCAACTTCCTTTCGTCCTCTCCCAGTGCGGAGAAATAAGTGGCATTTACCTGATAATACATGTTCTTGTTGCCGTGTAGGTCCTTTACATAGCCTCCCCGGTTGACAACTGTCTCAATTAGGCTGTCGATCAGATCATCCGGAATCAGCCCTTTTAGGTCGAGTAGCGGTATGCCGTCGTGGCATCCCAACATATTGACAACACGGATCTCTTTTTGTATGAGATCATTGATCCAGTGGAGAAGGTACTCATTTGTGTTTCGCTCAAATGCATCGATTATTAGACCAGGCAGGAAGAAGTCGTACGTCAAATACCCTTTCTCCGCCAGCATCTCATGTATCTTTTCCTCATATTTTGAGTGAATTTCCGGTAGAAGTGTAATTCCATACTTATCAGCTAGTTTACGGACCTTTTCAAGAAGCTCCCAAGTGCCCGGGTCATTGAGGAAGTTCTTCTCACCTGGCTCTTTGGGTGCGTAGGCAAAGGCGTCAAGGCGTACAATATCTGCACCGTATGACTTTAACTTACTAAGTGTATCGTCATAGAACTCCCAAACAAGCGGCGACTTTATGTTCAGATCCATCTGCCCCAGGTATTCTCGTCTCGATTCAAGCAGGTCAATAACACCTTCAGCATATTTATCGAACTTTCCAAAATCTATCTGCTTCGGGGTCAGGCCCTCTTCAAGTGCAGCATTTACAAGCGAGGCAAGTCTTTCTGCCGTGGTATACTGGATTTCCAGGGCCTTCATCAGGTCTTGCGTACTTACTTCCCTGTACTTTACCTCCTGATAGAATGTGTTCCAGTAAGGCACCTCTCTCCCATCGGGCATGCGCACATTTAGGATTGGCAAGCCAGGTTTCCGGAAAAACATATCTTTTATTAGATGGGGATAGGGCTCAATATAACCTTCATCGGTCATCTCACCGTGGCCCTCCCAAAACTTGTTCCAGTCAATAAAGAAGTCTCTATATTTAGAGTCCTCGCCGTTGCGTAAAATATCCTGGAACTGCTTGGAAAGGACTGAGGCATGGTTGAGAATAAAGTCGAACTTGAGATCTATGCCCATGTCATGAAGTGAATCTATATCTTCCGGCGTTGCGTACATTTCGTTTAAGTTATAATCAATAACAGAAAATCCGCGGTCCAGATCGGTATTGAAAACACTAGGCAAAATGTAAAACGATTGAAATGCCTGAGCCAGCTCTGGTTCGCGCAGGAATTTTACAATATCTCCCAGAGTGTTGCCAATACTGTCCGGATAAGCGTTTAGCATCGGTCCCGCTTTTGGCAGTTTTTCCTTATTAGCATGCATCTGCATAACCCCCTGTGTACAATTGATAGTTGATGCGCTTCACTATAAGTATACATTAACTTGGTTTATTGTCAAACGTTTTCTCAACGCAAAAGTTCACGTATATCATTCAGTTGCTTTCACTTTATGGATGCCATATAATTAACACAACAGATCTATGGAATATACTGTGAAAGGAGCAGAAACAATGAAAATAACAGCCTACACAAAAGTCGCCAACGAGGGATGGGTCGTCTACGCTTTTGATGTTGAGCACCCGGCAGAAGGTATTGACCCTTCCGACTTTTCAATCAGTGTAAAGCAACGGGAAACAGTGCGCGAGAACGTCAGCAGAGTGCTTGAAGTAAAGGAGATGCCTGGAGGAGTCAGGCTAGAAGTTGAGCCCGTCAGCTTCTTGGGATTTAACCTGAAAGGTAACGGTCCTGCTGCCAAAATCGACTTCAGCCGCGAGGATGTAAGCGAAACTAAAACCGAGTGGGCCGATCTTTTTGACGCAAAAAACGAAAACGGCGTACACTACCGAC
>JAAYOS010000047.1 GCA_012520195.1 Clostridiales bacterium
AAGCGTCAACATTATCCGTATTTAAGGATACGCGATTCAGAGATTTTTTATCTTGATTGGTTTCGAGTTGATTTATGTCTTAGATTTGTGATAATATATTCAAGGCATTTGTCATATAAAAATGGAGATGATTTTATGGATTACTACACTATGAACATTGCGGGGTTGGAGAGAAAACTTCCCTTATGCAAAATATCACGCGACCTGTATATAGCTGCTTTCATTATATTCGGTGATGTTGAGATTACCAAGGCTGCAGCGACAGAACTTCTTAAGCGTGCACCGGAATATGATGTGCTTATTACTGCTGAGTCAAAAGGTATCCCACTCATATATGAGATGGCAAGACAGGCTGTTGATAAGCCATATATCGTAGCTAGAAAAGCTGCAAAACTCTACATGCAAGATATTTTCACTGTCCACGTAAAGTCGATAACCACCGAAAATGTACAAACTCTCTGTGTAGATGGTTCGGACGTTGAGAAGATGCGCGGAAAACGTGTTCTTATTGTCGATGACGTTATTAGCACCGGTGCTTCTCTCACTGCTATTGAAGAGCTTGTTGAAAGTGCAGGAGGCATTATTGCAGGCCGAATGGCTGTACTTGCTGAAGGTGACGCGTGCAAACGTGAGGACATAACATACCTAGAGCAGCTTCCACTGTTTAACGCAAAAGGAGAGCCCATATTCCGCTAATTTTGCCAGTGTTCTCGGTATGCGTACCTTTTATACCAGTTATACCAGAAATCGGGCTTTTGTGATATCTTGAGTTCAATAGAAAACACTAATTACACAAACACGCATATCTATGCGTATATGTATGTGTAATTAGTGTTTTTTAGCTGTTGTGATCAATAACCTTGATGACCTTAAGATTCCCCTGCTTTTTTGCACGTTCGGAAAGCTCAGCTTTAATTTCATCGGGACTGATACCAATCTCCGCCATGAGCACAATCAGGTGGTAAATAAGGTCGGATATCTCGTAGACAGTGCTGCCATTATCCCCATTTTTTGCAGCGATTATTACCTCCGAGCTCTCCTCCCCAACCTTTTTCAAAATCTTATCCAGTCCTTGTTCAAAAAGGTAGGCAGTATAAGATCCTTCAGTAGCGTTTTGCTTCCTACTCATGACTACATTGTAAAGTAACTCGATAGTCTTCTCCATAATTCGCCTCCTTAAGAGTTTCTTTCCCAAATTGGATTGTGAAAACACGACTTCTCTCCGGTATGACAAGTCGGACCAGCAGGTATGCATTTATAGAGAACAGCATCCCAGTCACAGTCACAAATAACTGCTTCAACATTTAGAATGTTTCCGGATGTCTCTCCTTTTTTCCATAGAGCCTTTCTGCTCCTGCTAAAGAACCATGCACATCTCGTTTCAATCGTTTTTTGAAGAGCTTCCAAATTGCAGTATCCGACCATAAGCACTTCCCCAGATTTGGCATTCTGAACAATGGCGGGAATTAGGTCCTGCTTTATGAAGCAACGTGTTAAATCCATTTTCTCAAACGGCTCCTTTATCAAGTCTCTTATCACTTCGATATTCCTAATTATTGTAGCATATGTTCTAATCTGCTATCGCTTCTATGGTCGCAAATTCAACCTATATAAACCAGTTATTGACATCTTTCTATGGCTTCCGCCAAATGCACATTTCCGGTATAGATTGCTTTTCCAACTATTGCTCCGTACATTCCCAGTTCCTTAAGTATTATCAAATCATCTATCGTCGATACTCCACCTGATGCAATAATATCACAATCTACAGCTCTGTTTAGGGTATCTAGCATCTTGACAGAGGGTCCACTTAGCATTCCGTCTCTGTCGATATCTGTAAATATAATATACTTTACACCAGCCTGTGACATCCTGACTGCGAAATCTAAGTAATCCATCCCGGAGCTCTCAGTCCAACCGGATGTCCTTACTATTCCGTCCTTTGCATCAATACCGATGATGATTCTGTCTCTGTATTTGCTAACTGCCTGGGCAACAAATTCAGGATTTGTAGTGGCTGCAGAACCGATTACCATTCTAGCTACACCAATACTGTCTGCAATCTGTAGTGATTCCATATCTCGAAGTCCGCCGCCGAGCTCAATTTTCAGCTTTGTCTCCCTCGCTATTAACGACACAATATCTCTGTTCTTTCCTTGCCCGTCGAGGGCTCCGTCCAAATCGACAACATGAAGGATTTCGGCACCATCCGCTTCGAAGGTTTTTGCTGTTTGAACGGGATCTTCTGCAACTTTATGCACTGTTTCAAAGTCACCTTTCCTAAGACGCACACACATACCGTTTTTTAGGTCTATTGCAGGAATCACATACATCTTATAGTACTCCTTTTGTCGAAGGTAATCTGGTGTCTTCGATTTTCACAGCAAGCTTCAGTGCTCTTGCACATGCTTTGAAAAGTGCTTCGGTTATATGGTGTGAATTGCTACCATACAGCATCCTCAAGTGAAGAGAGATACCTGCGTTTACAGCAAACGCCCGGAAAAATTCCTCTGAAAGACAGCTTGAATACTCACCGATCAGCTCCTGTGGAAAATCAGCTTCGAATGTTAGCCAGGGTCGGCCGCAAATATCTACAGCAGCAAAGCACAATGCTTCATCCATCGGTATATGCACATCGGCAAAGCGTGCTATCCCCTCCTTATTGTTCAGCGCCTCACGCAGAGCGGCTCCAAGTACGATTCCCGAGTCCTCAACTGTGTGATGAAAGTCTACCTCCAAATCGCCTTTGGCAATCAAATCCAGCCCAAAACCGGCATGGAACGCAAAAGAATGGAGCATATGGTCAAAGAAACCAATGCCTGTATCAATGTTGATCTCGCCACCGTCAAGACAGAGGCGGACTTCTATCTGCGTCTCCTTTGTAATACGCTTCTTCACGGCTCCCCTTTTAGTTCCCATCTACATAACCGTCCTCTCTATTCTGCAAACCTAATTATCGAATCTTACACGGATTGATTCTGCGTGTGCGGTGAGTGATTCCGACTTGGCAAATGTTATGATTTGCTGTGCCTCCTGGGCCAACGCATCCCTAGAATACTCTATCACACTTGTCTTTTTAAGAAAAGAATCAACCGAAAGCGGTGAGAAAAATCGCGCTGTACCCGATGTTGGCAAAACATGGCTCGGACCCGCCATATAGTCCCCCAGCGGTTCGGGCGAATACTCACCTAGAAATATAGCTCCGGCGTTTCGTATTTTCGGCAGCATCGAACGGGGGTCCTTTGTAATTATTTCAAGGTGCTCCGGAGCGATTTCATTAGCGATTTCGATCATCTTGTCGATTGTCTCACAGACTATAATCGCACCAAAATCGCGCAGTGAAGCTTCGATAATGTCTCTCCTCTGCAGTTGCTGTGCACGATATTCAATCTTCTTGACTGTCTGCTTAGCTGTATAGCTATTGTCTGTGACCAGAATTGCGCTAGAAAGCACATCGTGCTCCGCCTGGCTCATAAGATCGGCTGCAATATATGCCGGATTGGCTGACCTGTCCGCAATAATGAGTATCTCAGATGGACCTGCAATCATATCGATGTCTATTGTTCCGTACGCAAGTCTTTTTGCCGCAGTGACATAGGCGTTACCGGGACCAACAAGTTTATCCACTCTCGGTATAAAGCCGGCACCATAAGTAAGTGCACCCACTGCCTGTATCCCTCCGACTGCAATGACACGGTCAACTTTGGCTATTTTCGCTGCAGCAAGAACTGCGTCATTTAGGTTTGTGGTTGGCGGAGTAACCATGATAATCTCATCAACACCCGCAACTCTTGCAGGTATTGCACTCATAAGTACCGAAGATGGATATGCAGCAGTGCCACCGGGAACATAGATTCCTAGGCGATTTAATCCTCGGACAAGACAACCCAGACGTATACCCTTCCCTGTAGACCATTCCTCAGTTTCTACAAGAAGCTTTGATTGATAGGAACGAATATTTTCTGCAGCTTTTTCCATAGCCTCAATCAAATCCGGGGGGCAGCGGTTATACGACGCCTCTATCTCGTCCTGGGTTAGCTCATAGGGCTCTGAACCGTCAAATTTTAGCGAATACTCTCGGACCGCATCCCATTTTCTGCGCTCTATGTCTTCCATTATCCGCTGAGCAGTCTCTTCGATATCTTTGCCCACTTCTGACGATCTTTTCTTCATATTATCGATGATATCATACTCATTTTTCCCATTTGCGTATATAATTTCTATCATTAGACCTTCCTCCAGATCTTTCTTCGAAGTACTACTTAGGCGGTCTCATATGACACACTCTACAGTACACTATCCAGCTTATCGACAAACTCCATTATCTGAGTGCGGTTGATTTTCATCGAAGCAATGTTTACTATCAGACGGGCGCTCACCCTGGAAATATCATCGACAGCTTGAAGACCATTTTCTTTGAGGGTTGTGCCTGTCTCAACTATGTCTACTACCGCATCTGCCAATCCTAGAAGGGGCGCAATCTCCACAGAGCCCTCTATCTTGATTATGTCGACATTCATTCCCATCTTTTCGAAGTAATTCTTTGCGACTTTCGGATACTTTGTAGCTATTCTAATATCCCGATATTTCCCGTATAGGTCCTCACCTTTCTTGGTCGCCAAAACAAAGCGACAAGCACCAAACCCTAAATCAAGGATTTCAAAGAAGGAGTTTCCATGCTCAAGAATCGTGTCCTTTCCCACGATCCCCAAGTCGCATACTCCATGCTCAACGTAGGTGATAACGTCCTGTGCCTTAACAAGAAGAATATCCAGCGGTTCAGTCGGAAGCGTATGGATCAACCGTCTCGTATCTTCCCTCAGGGGCGAGCAGTCAATACCGGCTTTTTCAAAAAGCTCTATAGCGCTCTTCTCAAGTCTGCCCTTTGTCAGGGCAATTTTCAATCTGTTCATAAGAATACTCCATCACTGTTTGCCACAAACTCTTTTCTCTGACCCGAAGAACTCAACACAATTACACGCTTTGCATTTCGCCGCTTAGCCAAATCAAGAGTGCCTTCAATTGAACTACAGTACGAGAGCTCACACTTTCCGTTATCGGTGTCCTCAAGGATCTGAAGGGCATCTCCAAATCTTCCTGTCTCGTAGTGTATTATGGTAGCGGGAACTTCAGTCTGAGGGGTAGATATATGATTGATTATCGAGTTGATATTTATGGCAAATCCGGTTGCCGGGGTCTCAAATCCGAAAGCGGCCGTTAGACCGTCATATCTCCCTCCGGTAAGAACCGGTTCACCAATCCCCTCTGAGTAGCCGAGAAATACTATTCCTGTGTAATAATTAATTCTGTTAACCAGTCCTAAATCAAATCGAATATAGTTTGCAAGTCCGGCGCTTTTAAGTTCTGAATAGAGCAGATCGAGATAATCAATGCATTCATTTGACTCTCTGTCATAAGCTAAAGAACGTGCCTCGCCTAGGATCTCTTCACCGCCAAACATTCTGGTCAGCTTTGTTAATGATTGAGCCGCAGCCATATCACTGTAAGGTTCAAGTGAATCGCAAAGTGCAGCAAAATTTTTCTGCTCTGTGTATCTTCTAATCTCTTCTGCTGTCTCGTCGCAGCATTCAAGTTGGCTCAACAGAGAGCGAAACAACCCCGAATGCCCTATCTCAATATGGAAGTCTTCAATGTCACATGCTTTAAGAGCTGAAACGGCTAGACTGATCACCTCTAAATCTGACTTAAAGCTGTTTGACCCAATCAACTCTACACCAGCCTGTGTAATCTCTGTCTCTTGACCCTTCAAAGAATGTCCCGAACGAAAGATATTTCTAATATAATAGAATCTATGCAGCTCGGATACATCTCTAATCTTCGTTGCGTATACACGAGCTATTGGTGTAGTTAAATCGGGACGCATAACTAGTATTCTGCCATCCCTGTCTATGACCTTGTACATCTCTTCCTCAGGCAATGTGTTACCCGTTCTAACGAAGGTGTCATAGTACTCCAAGGTGGGAGTAATGATTTCGCTGAATCCTCTCTGTTCGAACATATCTACAAGTGCATTTTCGATATTTCTGCGTGTCCGACATTCACCGTACAGCGCATCTCTGGTACCGTTTGGGATATGGATTGCATAAGGCTTCATAGCACATTCTCCGTTCAACCGGCTTTTCTTCATTTAACTATCATACTATCACATTAAAGTGTTGGGGTCAACTGTTATTTCCTCGAATAGACCAAGGACGGTTCTGTATTCCTCACTTGCTACAGTGCTCTCTACAGAACCGCCATATTAGTATTTCTAACTTATTAATGATTAAAATAGAGTAATTTGACTTGTATCCGGCAGGTCGCCAAGTGCACCATTAGCACGGAGCTGCTCGATTGTAGCTTTTGATACCCTCGGACAGCGCATAGTAATCTCTTCAACGGATAGAAACTTGCCGTCTTTTCGTGCTGCCACAATGCTTCCTGCGGCCGTCTCCCCTAATCCTGGTATTGCAGTAAATGGTGGTCTGAGGGATTTCTCGCCCGGGATAAACATTTTTGCATCTGAAAGGTAGAGGTCTATGGGGTCGAAGCTAAAGCCACGCTTATAGAACTCATATACAACTTCCAGGGTAGTGAGCATCTCCTTCTCGACCGCTTTGGCATTAGGATTTCCCTCAATCTCCCTAATCTTTGCAACTACCGGTTCTATGCCGTGTATCATAATCTCAGCATCAAAACTGGTGGCCCTAATTGAAAAATAAGCGGAATAGAACTCCTTGGGATAGTGCACCTTGTAATAAGCAATTCTAAATGCCATTAGGACATAAGCAACAGCATGGGCCTTCGGGAACATGTACTTAATCTTATTACAGGAATCGAGATACCACTCAGGGACATCGTTAGATCTCATCTCTTCTTCCCATTCAGGTCTCAGTCCTCTGCCCTTTCGAACGCTCTCCATAATCGTAAATGCTGTTTTTCTGTCAAGTCCTTTAGACATCAGATAGATCATGATGTCGTCACGAGCAGCAATAATCTGCTTAAGGGTTGCGGTGCCGCTCTTTATCAGCTCCTGGCCGTTGTTGATCCAAACATCGGTCCCGTGACTCAATCCGGAAATCCGTATCAGTTCGTCGAAGGTCCGTGGCTTTGTCTGTGAGAGCATCTCTCTGACAAATCTTGTCCCAAACTCGGGTACGGCAAACGTCCCAGAGCTACCACAGATTGGATCATTTGTAAAACCAAGTGCCTCGGTAGATGTGAAAATACTCATAGTTGCACTGTCATCCAGCGGAATCTGCTGGGGGTCAAACCCTGTCAAGTCGTAAAGCATTCGAATCATTGTCGGGTCATCATGCCCCAATAGGTCCAGCTTTAGAAGGTTATCCTCGATTGAGTGGTAGTCAAAATGAGTAGTGATGATTCCGGACTTCCTGTCATCTGCTGGATACTGGACAGGTGTAAACTCATATATTGAGTTATCCTTTGGAACAACTATAAGTCCCCCCGGATGCTGACCGGTGGTCCTCTTGACACCTACGATTCCCTGAATCAGGCGGTTCTCTTCAGCACGGGAAACCACGTTTCCGCGCTCTTCCATGTATTTCTTAACAAAGCCATAAGCTGTTTTTTCTGCAATTGTACCAATGGTGCCCGCTCTAAACACCTTTCCCTTACCGAAAATCTCCTCTGTCTCCTTGTGTGCTCTGGCTTGATATTCACCTGAGAAGTTTAGATCTATATCAGGTTTCTTATCGCCGTCAAATCCAAGGAAAGTGGCAAATGGAATATCAAAGCCATCTTTTTCGTAGGGGGTCCCGCATTTGGGACAGTTCATGTCGGGTAAGTCAGGACCGGTAGCGACTTCAAAACCATGATTGAAGTCACTGTGCATACAGTTTGGACAGCGGTAGTGCGGCTCTAAGGAGTTGACCTCGGTAATTCCGGCAAAGAATGCGACAATCGAGGATCCGACTGAACCTCTGGAGCCAACGAGATAACCATCTCTCAGTGATTTATCTACCAACTTCTGTGCAATCATATATATGACATCGAAATGGTGCTTTATTATCGACCCCATCTCAACGTCAACACGTTCACGAACTTGGGAGGGTGGGTTTTCTCCGTAAAGTTCTCTAACTTTACTCTCTACAAGTATGTGAAGTTGTTCTGCAGATCCCTCAATCTCCGGCGCATATGTGCCTTCCCTTATTGGCATCACAAAATCGCATTTGTCGCTTATCAGGTTAGTATTCTCGATTACGACCTCATAAGCTTTCTTTTCGCCAAGATAGGAAAACTCGCCGAGCATCTCTTCGGTTGTCCTGAAATACAGAGGGGGCTGAAGATCTGCATCAGAAAACCCTTTGCCTGCCATAAGTATCCTACGGTAAACTTCATCGCGAGGCTCAAAAAAGTGAACATCACAGGTTGCCACGACAGGGATTCCGAGTTTTGACCCTATGTCAACAATTCTTCGGTTTATATCTTTAAGCGCCTCCCTGCCCCCAACTTTACCGTCACGAATCAAGAATTCGTTATTTCCAAGCGGCTGAATCTCCAGAAAATCGTAATAGGATGCAATTCTTATAACCTCTTCTTCAGACTTACCGTTAAGAATTGCCCTGTAAAGCTCTCCGCTTTCACATGCGCTCCCGACGAGTAGTCCATCCCTGTGACTATCCAACTCGCTACGGGGAATAATCGGATTTCTTCTGAAGTATTTGATATGGGACAAACTTATCAGTTCGTAGAGGTTACGTAACCCAATCTCATTCTTTACCAGGATGATCATGTGGTTTGATCCACCATGAGTCTTTCCTGACGTTCCAGCTTTAGATGCCAGGTATGAATTGATCTCCTGGATGTCTTTAATGCCGGCTTTCAGAAGTAACTCAAAAAACAGTGCTAGTATGTATGCAACTGCTCCTGCGTCAGCCGATGCCCTGTGATGAGTGAATTTAGGCACCTGTAGTTCGGTTGCGACTGTATGTAGGTCGAACTTTTTTAGGTCGGGGAGCATTCCCCGCGCCATGTTCCGAGTATCTATAAATGTGGGAGCGAAAGGAATCGATAGGCGCTTGCATGCTTCAGAGACAAATCCAATGTCGAATAGAGCGTTGTGTGCGGCAAAGACCCTTCCATTAGAAAATTCAAGGAACTTCTTCAAAGCAACATCTATTGGCGGTGCATCTGCGACCATATCATCAGTTATGCCTGTAAGCTCCGTAATCTTTTCTGGGATACGCCTGCTTGGCTTCACAAAAGAATTGAATGTGTCTATTATCTCACCTTTATAGAAAATAGCAGCACCAATCTCAATTATTTCGTCTTTTTGGGAGGAGAGTCCAGTCGTTTCGATGTCGAAGGCTACAAACTCTCCTTCAAGATCTGCAGACGTATCGCCATATACAGATCTGAGCCTCTCAATATCATTATGGAAGTACGCCTCAGTACCGTATATAACCTTGAATCTCTCCGATTCATCCTTCCCTCTATTTATCTTCTCAGCTGCAGCCATAGCCTCTGGAAAGGCTTGGACAACACCGTGGTCGGTTATTGCAACAGCTTTATGTCCCCATGCTGCAGCCCGCTCCACAGCCTCCTTCGCGCTCAGTACACCATCAAAGCTTGACATTCTTGTATGAAGGTGCAGTTCCACACGCTTTCTTTCAGCATTATCCTCTCGCTGTGGAAGTGGAGCTTCAATTATTATACTGCTTGGTTCAAGAACAATGTCGTTTTCATATTTGTTGAAGCTGATTCTTCCCTGTACCCCAACTGTCAATCCGACCTCAAGTTCGTCGATTATGGGCTTTGCCCGACTGCTCTCCATAAAAGAATTGATACGGACTGAGCCGGTGTAGTCGGTAATATCGAAACAGAGTATGTATGCGTCCCTGTTCTTTATTTCTCTGTGATCGATTGCAAAAATCTCGCCTTTCACAGCAGCTGTCCCCAACTCGAGAGTAATTTGCGACATATCAATATACGAGAGGCGAGTTTTCCTTCCCATCAAAGCCCCCGATTGCCTAGTTCTACTTATTTGAGTCTTTGCTGGTTTGGCTATGCGTTTTACTTCATCATCTATCGACTCATTCTTTTCAGCTTCGTTTTGTTCAATGAGCTCTTCCATGTCACAGCCATTAGTAATATTCACTGTGATAATGCAGTCATACCACTGCTTTACAAGGTTTATGACCCTTTCTGACCAGCTCTTGAGCATATCGATACCACCGCGCCGAACCTTGATGGCCAAGCAAAAACCATCGATGTCTATCTGACAGCCTTCGAGCAGCGGTTCGGCATAAGGAAACTCACGGCTGCTGTATTGCATTGCCAGCTTTACTCCATCATCAAACGATGATTCAGGAAGCTTCAAAGAAACCTCTAAAGAGGACAACTGGTAAGTCCTTTTTAGAGCCTCCGATACCGCCTCTAGACTACCAATGCTCTCTATAGAGGGTGGAACAACAACGATCGACATGGTACGTTTCTTAGCATCGACAACAACTTGTTTTATATTTATGTCCGGATAAGGTTCCGGGACCTCAGGGAATATTTCACTAAAAGAGTATAAGGACATACCGGTCTCCAATTCTGTTTTTTATCAGTGCAAATAGTGCTATCGAATCTATTTATCGTATTACTCTTATTAATCAATATATTCTTATCTATCTCTGTTGCTTTCAAAGTCGTCGATAAGTTTTAGCAACTCATCGAGAAGATTATCATAAGGTACTTTTTTGTATGGTTTGCCTCTCAGAAACAGCATACCCACACCATCGCCGCCGGTTACTGCAACATCGGCATCCCTGGCCTCACCAGGTCCATTTACAGCACAGCCCATAACAGCTATTTTTAGCTCCTTGTCAATATCTTTTACTGCGCTCTCAACCCGCTGTGCCAGCCCAATAAGGTCTATTCGGGTCCGTCCGCAAGTAGGACAGGAGACTACCTCAATACCCTCTTTTCTTAATCCAAGTGCTCTAAGGATTGAGATTCCGACTCGTACTTCCTCTTCCGGTTTGTCTGTAAGTGATACACGTATTGTATCGCCGATTCCTTCACTCAGTAAAGTGCCTATACCTATGGAAGACTTGATCGTACCCATAAAGGCTGTGCCGGCTTCAGTAACACCTACATGGAGTGGATAGTCTCTAATTTTACTCATCATCCTGTAGCTCTCAATTGTTGTAGGGACATCGGATGCCTTAAGCGATATGCATATATCTTGAAAATACTCCTGTTCTAGTAGTTGTATATGGGAAAGGGCTGACTCCACAAGGGCTTCAGGGCTTGCTCCACCGTATTTTTCCAACAGATCCTTGGGTACTGAGCCACTATTGACCCCTATTCGAATTGGAATATTCCTCTCCTTGCATGCAGAGACAACTGCTCTAACCCTGTCACGTCCGCCGATATTGCCGGGGTTGATCCTAATCTTATCTGCACCCGCTTCGACAGACAGCAGTGCAATCTTGTAATCAAAATGAATATCTGCAACAAGGGGAATGGATATCTGCTTCTTTATACTCGATATAGCGTGAGCTGCGTCTTTATCGGGAACAGCGACACGGATTATATCACAACCGGCATTTTCCAGTGCAGTAATCTGCTTAACTGTGGCATCAATATCGGATGTATTTGTGTTCGTCATAGATTGGACGGTTATGGGCGAACTTCCACCCACAGGCACATTACCGACATGTATCTGCCTGCTATTAATTCTGTTCAAGATGTCCTCCTAAATTGTCTAGCGGCTGATTAATCGCGCAATATCGTTATATCCTACATAAATCATCAACAGCATAAACACTGCAAGACCGACGAGGTGTACAAACCCCTCATACTTTGGGTTTACTGGCTTGCCGCGTATCATTTCAATCAAGAGAAACACGAGTCTTCCGCCATCGAGTGCCGGTAACGGCATAAGATTTAGGACCGCAAGGTTTATTGCAATGAGCGAAACAAACATCCACATGCTGTACATTGAGGCTTTGGCGGTCTCAGTAAGCACAGATGTAATGCCAATAGGACCGGAGAGGTCGGATAGAGCCGCTTCACCCGAAAACAGTTGCACAACACTTATACGTACGAGCCTCATAAAGTCTATGGCATTGAACCAAGCAAGCCGAAGTTTATCAAAGAATCCCGCGTCCTTGGTCTTAAACTCCATGCCGTATCTCATGATGGGAACAACCTCAGTTCCCTGCTCGGTCTGTATTTCAGTCAAATACTCCTGTGGTTTGAGTGGTACTTCTTCAAGAAGTAGTTCCCTTCCATCACGCTTGACTAGAATATCATACGGCCTGTTGCTGTCAAGACCTAGGAACATGCTAATATCGCTAAATAGGTAGATACTTGACCCATTGATCTCCAGGATCTTGTCATTCTCCAGAAGCATATTTTCGCCACGATATGGAAATCCCTCTGAAAACGCGGAAATTTCGGTGGTGGTATACTGCTCAATCGGCATCATAAGAATCAGGAGAATCAAAAGGCCGGAGACAAAGTTCATAAATGCGCCGGATATCAATATGATAATACGCTGCCAGACTGGCTTTGTACCAAAAGCACCTTCTGCGGAGGACTCCTCATCCTCACCTTCCATTGCACAGAAGCCCCCAAATGGCAATATCCGAAGGGAGTACCGTGTTTCGCCTCTCTGCTTTTTGATTATTGCAGGGCCCATCCCGATTGCAAACTCATTTACCTTTACATGAAAAATACGCGCTGCTATGAAGTGACCCAGCTCATGGACAAAAATCATCAGGCCAAACACAAATAGCGCAAGTAGAATATATAGAATAGTTATGATGATAACCTCCTAAAAGGAGCGAAACTCTGCCGCTCTCTGGTAAGTCATTTGGCGTGCAGTTGCATCAATTTCAAAGATTTCAGAAAGTGAGGGTTCAACAGGGACAGCAAGATTCTCTGAGGTATACCGTATATGCTCGGCTATATGATTGAACCTTATCTTTCGATCAATAAACAGTTCAACAGCTACCTCATTTGCTGCGTTTAACCTCACGCAAGCTCCCCCGCCTTCTTTTGCGGCATCGATAGCCAAGGCTAGGCATGGAAATGCATCGTGGTCGGGGGGAGAAAACGAAAGTTTTCCAATCTCAAACAGGTCCAGCCTTTCGGCTTCTGTGGGCTCTCTGTTAGGATAAGTGATTGCGTATTGTATTGGCACCTTCATGTCGGCAACACCTAGCTGGGCGATTATAGAGCCGTCAACAAACTCTACCATTGAATGGACGATACTCTCCCTATGAATGACTACCTGGATTTGATCGGCTTCGACCTCAAATAGACGCATTGCCTCTATCAATTCCAATCCTTTATTCATGAGGGTGGCAGAATCTACTGTAATCTTTGGTCCCATCTCCCAATTGGGGTGTTTTAGGGCGTCCTCAAGAGTCACACTACTAAGTTCCTCAGAATCCATCCCGAAAAAGGGACCGCCCGAAGCTGTCAATAAAATCTTCTTCAAGTCCATCTTCCTGTTGGATGCTTCGAGTACCTGAAAAATTGCCGAGTGCTCTGAATCCACCGGTATTAGCTCAACTTTATGTCTCTTTACATAGTTTTTGATAATTTCGCCAGCGCAAACAAGGGACTCTTTGTTTGCCAAAGCTATTCTCTGTGAGTTCTCGAGAGCAGCGAGGGTAGGACGTAGCCCGGCAATGCCGACAATCGCATTGATACATACGTCGGTCTTAACCGACGCTGCCTCAATAACACCCTGCTGGCCACCAAGCACCTTTATGTTAGTATCAGCCAGACGGACCCGTAGGTCTGCTGCGGCTTCTTCATTGAATAGCGCTACCAATCTTGGTTTACAGCGTCTTGCTAGATGCTCCATCATTACAGAGTTTTTCCCTGCTGCAAGCGAAGCGATCGGAATGTCCAAGTGTTCAAGCACATTAATTGTATTCAATCCGATCGAGCCGGTGCAGCCCAATACTGATGCAAGCATTTCGGATCATCTCCCTATATTGAAGGAATTGCCGGGAAAAGTATTATCATAAGCTCGACCATCGGTGCGACAAACAACATGCTGTCGAACCTGTCGAGTACGCCACCGTGACCGGGTATGATCTTTCCGAAATCCTTGATCTTAAAATGCCTTTTTACATATGACAGTGAAAGATCTCCAATCTGACCGGCAAAGGATCCGGCAATCCCGTACAGAATCAAACCGAGATAATTCACCCTAAAGTTGAAAACTTGTTGCAAAACCAAACCAAAGAGTAACAAAATAATCGGTGTAAGGATCAGCCCGCCTATTGACCCCGCAATTGTTTTATTTGGACTGATATCTGGACAGAGCTTTCTCTTTCCAAACAAACCTCCGACCAAATAGGCAAACACGTCGGAGCTATAAGCCGCAATTATTGGAATTGAAGCAAAAAACCTTCCGTTTTCTAAGAAGTATAGGTCTACTAAGCTTGATAGAAACAGAGGAATAACTGTTGCAGAAAAGAAAACCCCGCAAATCACCCCTAAAGCCGAATCGCGGGGTTCTGTAAGACAATTGATGAATAGCAAAAACACAAAGATGAATACACCGGCTATTGCTATCTCAGGGACTCTATCTAAAAAGGCCCATACGGGTATGAGTAGGGCCATTATAACAGAGTAAGCGATCAAACGCTTGCTTTTGACAAATCCCGTTGAATGCAGCACTTCATACACTGCAACAGCAGAAATAAGAGAAATTACCAGCGGGAACACCCAAGGTGGGGTTATAAATACTATGATAAATGTTAGTGCGAGCAGAACAGTGCCCGCAGCGGTTCTTACAGCCATCAGTCCTTAACTCCTCCAAATCTTCTGTCTCTCTTTTGATAATCAGCGATGGCAGAATCCAACTCCTTTGTAGAAAAGTCCGGCCATAACGTTTTTGTGAAGTAAAACTCAGAGTAAGCGGACTGCCACAAAAGAAAGTTGGATATGCGGAGCTCACCGCTTGGACGGATGATCAGATCAGGATCAGGGACTCCAGCTGAGTATAGTTTTGCTTCAAAATAGTCATCTGTTATTTCTTCCGGCTGAATCTTGCCGGCTAGGCAGTCAGCTGCAACCTCTTTTGCAGCCTTTAGGATCTCATCCCTGCCACCGTAATTCAAGCAGATGTTGAGTTGAATGCCCTCAAACGTTTCGGATAACCGGTCAGTTTCGTCGATTAGCTCCTGTATATCTTCAGGGATTGCCCCTATGTCACCCATAATGCTAATTTTTACACGATCTCTGACCATCTTCTGAATTGATTCCTTGAGGTATTTACGAAGGAGTTCCCAAATTGCATAAATCTCCTCCTCAGACCTCTTCCAATTCTCGGTCGAAAACGCATATACAGTTAGGTACTTTATGCCTATGTCGCGGCAGTAGTTTGCAATGGTGCGGAAATTCTCGGCACCGGCGGAGTGCCCTGCAGTTCGAGGCAAACCTCTTCGCTTTGCCCATCGGCCGTTGCCATCGAGTATAATGCCTATATGGACAGGCAAGTCCGAATTTTTAGGCTTAGACTTTTTCTTGAACAGGAATAACACCTCCGGAAATTCTATGGCCTAGATGCTGAGTAGTTCCTCCTCTTTTGCAGCAACGAGTTCATCAATCTCACTAATTTTAGAATCAAGCAACTCCTGAATCTCTTTTTCGAGGACTCTGAAGTAATCCTCGGTAATCTCGGAGTTCTTCTTTTCCTGCTTGTATTGGTCCATCGCTTCACGTCTAATGTTTCTTAATGCGACCTTTGAATCCTCGGCCAGTTTGCGGATTTGCTTTGTCAGATCCTTACGGCGCTCCTCTGTCAACTGTGGGAAAACAAGGCGTATGGATTTTCCATCATTTGTCGGGTTGATTCCCAAGTCTGAGGCCTGTATTGACTTTTCAATCTCCTTTAGAATAGAAGCATCCCATGGCTGAATAAGCAGTGACCTCGGGTCGGGCGTTGAGATAGTTGCAACTGCGTTCAGTGCAGTTTTCTGTCCGTAGTAGTCTACGGTGATTCGGTCAAGAACCGAAGGATTTGCCCGCCCGGCTCTGATTGTGGAAAACTCCTTAACAAGAAAAGATATTGACTTGTCCATTTTCTCCTCGTAGATTGACTTTGACACAATATTACCCCATTTCTTATATTATTAGTTTCTAAGATTATGGTCTGTCTTGATTATTCCAAAACCTAATGCTATTTGACGATGGTTCCGACATCTTCACCGGCTATTACACGATAAATATTCTCAGGATCGTCCAGCGCAAACAAGAGGATTGGAATATTGTTATCCATTGAAAGAGAGGTTGCTGTTGTATCCATTGCCTTAAGCTGTTTTCTCAAGACTTCTGCATATGAGAGGGTGTTATACCGCTTTGCATTGGGATTGGTATTCGGATCATCATCATAGATGCCGTCAACATTTTTAGCCAGAAGAATAATATCGGCATCTATTTCAGCGGCACGAAGAACTGCAGCTGTGTCGGTTGAAAAGTAGGGGTTTCCTGTTCCTGCAGCGAAAATTACTACCCTTCCCTTTTCAAGATGCCTGCATGCTCTGAGACGTACATAGGGCTCAGCGAATGCTCGCATATCTACCGCTGTCTGCACCCTCACTTCGACGTCCATTTTTTCAAGAACGTCGGCAATCGCCAGAGCATTGATTGTAGTTGCCAGCATGCCCATGTGGTCTGACCTGCTTCTTTCGATCTTTCCGCCTCCGTCCTTGACACCTCTCCAGAAGTTGCCGCCGCCGACAACAATGCCGATTTCAACGCCAATTTCTGAACATCTCTTTATAACAAGGCAGAGGGAACGGACAAACTCAATGTCTATGCCGAATCTCTTGCCGTCATAGACATTCTCCCCGGCAAGCACTTCACCGGAAATCTTTATAAGAACTCGTTTGTATTTTGCTTCCGCCATATAATCTTCTCCAATACTGTTCATTATCCAGTCACTACATCTATTCTAATATAAATCGTCGATTTTGGAAAGGGGCTAAACGCTTTTTTTGTCCCCTGTTCAATCATACGCACTGGTATCATCTCAAGAATAGATAGAAGCAGCTACTATCTGATTGAGTAGCCAGCCTCTTGGACCACCTACGTTGCATCCAGTTTATTACTTTCTCTCAATCATTCGGTGCTTAGCCACAAACTATGCTTGGAGCACCAAAAAGAATACCGCGAGGGGGTTAGCCCACGCGGTACTCGTAAAAACACTACTATTTGCCGACCATCTTTGCAACTTCATCTGCCAAGTTGTCCGAGCGCTTCTCGATTCCTTCACCCTTCTCGTAGCGGACAAAGCGAACAACCGAAATAGTACCGCCGAGCTCCTTTGCAACAGACTCGATATGCTCTCCAACGGTCTGTTTACTTTCCTTAACAAATGCTTGATTGAGCAGGCAGTACTCCTCGTAGAATTTCTTGATTCTGCCGGCGACAATCTTTTCGGCTATAGCCTCAGGCTTGCCTTCCTGCAATGTCTGGGCCATGAGGATTCTCTTTTCCTCTTCAATGGTCTCCTCGTCAACCTCATCAGCATTGAGGTACCTTGGACGCATAGCTGCAATCTGCATGGCAACGTCCTTACCGAGCTCTTTTACAGTCTCGCTATCGGAGATGTTGTCAGATACATCCATGTTGACCAGTACACCGATGTTTCCGCCCATATGCACATATGTCACATTGTAACCCTCAGCGATTCTTTCAAAGCGGCGGATTCCTATCTTCTCACCTATAACAAGGATCTTATCTTGTTGTACTTCAGCAACGGTGAGGTCGGTACCAGGGTAGTTCATCTCGAGTAGGCTGTCAAGATCGTCGGGATCATTATTTGTTACAACCCCTGCAACATCCTCAACAAACTTTTGGAAATCAGTGTTCTTTGCAACAAAGTCAGTCTCGCTATTAACTTCTACTATAACACCGACACCGTCTGCGTTTACATCAGCAAATACAATACCTTCAGCAGCTATTCTTCCGGATTTCTTAGCTGCTGCCGCAAGACCTTTCTCACGGAGAAACGCAATAGCTGCATCTATATCACCATTGGTCTCGACAAGGGCTTTTTTGCAGTCCATCATGCCGACACCTGTCATCTCTCTCAGCTTTTTTACATCACTTGCAGTAAATGCCATATTACTTCCTCCTCTTTATAAGAACCTCGGAATTAATCGTTGATTAATCCTCTTCTATCGAATCATCCGACTAGTCTTCATCAGGCGAGGTAACATCTTCTTCGTCTATCTCAATACTTTCGACCTCTGTAGCCTCATCAGCTTGATTCTGGACAGCAGTGTCATCGAGAGTCAGGTCTTCTCCCTGACGACCTTCGATAACAGCATCCGCCATTGTAGCAGATATTAGTCGAATTGCACGGATAGCGTCATCGTTACCCGGGATAATATAGTCTATCTCGTCCGGATCACAGTTTGTATCTACTATAGCAACAATCGGAATACCTAGCTTTTGGGCTTCAGCGATTGCGATACGCTCTTTGCGTGGGTCAACAATAAATACTGCTCCGGGCAGTTTCTTCATGTTTTTTACGCCACCGAGATTTCTCTCAAGCTTTTCAATCTCCAGATTCAGCTTGATTACTTCCTTCTTCGGAAGCAAGTCGAATGTCCCGTTCTCCTCCATCTGACGGAGTTGGGCAAGACGGTCGATCCTGCGGCGCATGGTTTTAAAGTTTGTAAGCATGCCGCCGAGCCAGCGAGCATTTACGTAGAACATGCCACATCGTTCAGCTTCTTCACGAATTGAGTCCTGAGCTTGCTTTTTTGTGCCAACAAACAGTATAGAGTCTCCGTCAGCAACAAGATCACGGACAAAGTAGTAAGCTTCCTCAAGCTTCTTTACAGTCTTTTGTAGATCGACAATGTAGATACCATTTCGTTCTGTAAAGATGTATGGAGCCATTTTGGGGTTCCATCTGCGGGTTTGGTGGCCAAAGTGAACACCGGCCTCCAGTAGTTGTTTCATTGAAACAATTGCCATTTATAAATCCTCCTTCGGTTTTTACCTCCACAGAGAAAGTGTTAAACCTCTTTAACGAAGCACCTAATCTTGTTTTGTGCTTACTGCCAAATCGGTTGGAGCGGATAACGTTAGTACGAAACGCACCTACCGCCCTTTGCTCTGTGTGTGTATTCCGTATTATATTTACGGACCATTTGACATTATATCACAATATAAGAATATATGCAACAACAATAAGCTGTTTACATACCTTTTCTATTACCATCCCCGCTTCTCACGAGATTTTGACCGAGGAGGAATAACAAAATCAACAAGTATAATATCTTCTCCAATCTTTTCTATACCGCTCCATGGAATTACGTAGTCAGGCTCTCTTGAGAATAAACCAAAATGATAATGCCCAGGAACAACAATGGCGAGCACTCTCCCGCACTCAACATCGATCTCAACATCCGAGACAAATCCCAGCCGGCAGCCATCACGGATATTCACAACCTCTTTCAATCTCAAATCAGCAATCCTTGAACCCACTTATCTCACCCCCAAAAAGTACTTGATATATTATATGAAGTGAGATAACTCATATTTCACAATTCAAATCAAATCAATATGTGATACTCCCAGCTATAACGTTAGCTGCTGAAACTCCTTTTACTCTACATAGATCGGTGAAGAAGTATACTCTTGGCCAGCTAGCCGAAAATCTCTTGAAGGGCTTGCTATCATATAGAGGTCGGTCACTATGGCTTCTAAATCCAGTAATTCTGCCGAAAGACTGTATGATTCCGGGCTCAGCGCCGATTTCAACTCCATTCTTGCATCACTAGGCTTAATAAGCACAGGTACCTTGCTCTCGGTTTTCATCCTGCGTAGAAGTGTTCTACCCGTGTTATTGAATGCAAGAACCTTTATATAGGGAGGAGTTACAGACTCCCACTTTGAGGTTATCCCCAGATAGGCGTGCATAAGGATTCTTCTTATACGTGAATGGGTATACGCCTTACTCTTTATGCTGTCCGCAGCATCAATTACTGTTGTCGCCTTCTTTGCTTCGTTGAATATCCGATACTGCAGTCCGTCACTAACATCGGAAATCTTCTCAAAATCAGCCGGCTCAAGCCTTCTAATATATGACAATACGGGCTTGTCGATCATGTGGAGTCCTATAGGGCCGACCCCTCTTGCTATTTCCCTAATGAACACCTCAATAGCTCCTTCAGGAATATAGCGCATGGCACTGTAAGCCCTACCGGTAAAGAACATATTGCGAATATACGAGGCCGATGCAACCTCTCCGTCAGCAAAGTCACTGTCGTGGTCGGTTGCCAAGCGTTTCATAGTTACCGGTATGATCTTGGAACCGAACTTCTTAAGTGCTCTTAAATACTCTATACCTAAAATATTGTTCGGTGTTCGAATAATTTCAGCGGCAGATCCGACTATTGAACGGGCAGCCTGCTCCATAGCGAGCGGATACAGCATACCGCCACTCAGCTGTGTCTTCAACAGTTCCTGAAACTCCGAGCTGTCAATACAATCAGCCAAAGTCTCGAGACCAGAAATCTCACCTGCCTCACTACCAAAAGAAATGTGTGTTACAACTCCTGAGTTCTCCAATAGGGATACTGCTGCGGTCGCAAACCTCTCTGCAGAAGCACATGCGAAAGGTGTGGGCAGCTCAATCACAAGATCTGGTCCTCCGGGCGCTTTACAGGCGGCCTCAGCACGACTATGCTTGGGAAAAACGGCGATATCCCCCCGCTGTACAAAATTTCCGCTCATAACCGCGATTACTGCACAATTAGACCCTAATCCTGCCAGCTCCCGCGATTTTTCGACATGATATAGATGCCCAGTGTGAAAGGGATTATATTCTGCAACGATTCCCACAACCTTCATTCGCTGTCTCCCGTCCTCTTTTCAAATTATAGTTGCTAAATGCTTAAACATAGTGTAAAATAACTAGGTGAATTTATTATATCTGCGAAAGACAGGGAAATCAACCACGTTCCCTGTCTTTGGATGTTGAAAGGATGAGCTTTTTTGAAGATTCTTGTCATAAACGCCGGTAGTTCCTCCCTGAAATACCAGTTGTTTGACACCGACACTAAGGATGTTCTCGCTAAAGGTCTCTGTGAGCGAATTGGGTTGGACGGAAATGTAAAGCACTCTGTGCCCGGACAAGAGGACTTTGTTAAGGAAATGCCCATGAAAGACCACGGCGCAGCCATCCGCATTGTTATCGAACTACTTACTCAGGGAAATACGGCGGTTTTGACCAGTCTTTCAGAGATAGACGCCGTTGGACACAGAGTACTCCACGGAGGAGCAGAGTTTACTGAGTCTGTAATAGTCGACGACCGCGTCATAGACGCGATTCGTAAGTGCATTCCACTCGGACCGCTACACAACCCCGCCAATCTCACCGGGATTCTAGCCTGTTCAGAGGTCATGGAAGGAATTCCACAGGTAGCAGTTTTCGATACTGCTTTCCACCAGACAATGCCGGAAAAGGCCTATCTATATGCTCTCCCTTACGAGTATTATGAAAAGCACGGTGTGCGGCGTTATGGGTTCCATGGAACCTCCCACCGCTACGTTTCCCAGAAGGCAGCGGAGATTGTGGGCAAGCCGGCTGAAGATCTCAAAATCATTGTATGCCATCTCGGTAATGGCTCATCCATTTCAGCTGTAAACGGCGGCAAATGCATCGATACCTCCATGGGCCTAACACCTCTCGAGGGTGTTCCAATGGGAACTCGATCCGGCTGTATCGACCCCGCCATCCTAGAGTTCATTATGAATGCTGAATCTATAGACATTTCTGAAATGACAGATATCCTGAATAAAAAATCGGGCGTACTCGGTATTTCGGGTATATCCTCCGACTTCCGTGATCTTGATGAGGCAAAGGATAACGGACATAAGAGAGCAATAATAGCTCTTGAGTGTTTCGCATACTCTGTTAAAAAGTACATTGGCGCATACGTTGCAGCTCTTGGAGGACTCGACATATTGGTCTTTACAGCAGGAATTGGCGAGAACAACTACAAGGCCCGCAAGGAGATTACTTCAGGACTTGAATTCATGGGAATCTCCATAGACGATGAAAAGAACATCAATAATCAGACTGACATCAGCGCAGAAGGCTCACGTGTCCGCACCTTGGTCGTACCTACAAATGAAGAGCTTGCAATAGCTATAGATACAATGGCTCTAGTTGAAAAGTTGGTCAAATAACCAAATTGTGTCTAATCGATTTTTCTAGTATTTTGAATCACTGTGAACACAAACTCAGGAGTTGGAGAACTTTTCCGACTCCTGTTTTTATATGCATTTACATAATGCCTCTAGCTTCAGAAATCATGCTCCAAGCTTCAAACCTGTAAACTCCTAAAAAGGCCATGCCCTCCGGTTATTTGTATTTGTTGTCCCTGTATATATATGATAATGGAGCAGATTAGCCAGAACTGAACCCTTTTACTCTTTGATTCATATTCTATATACGAAGGGATTTAATATTTCAAAGCCCCGTCGGTCCGGCGGCAGATTGGGCTTCCATGTTATCCTTTTTAGTTCAACCGCCGGAGAAATGAGGAAACTATGCCCGATCATAAGACATACAGGTTTTTTCTGGGCGCAAATTCGCCCGATGGTTTCGTCTCATTCTTCGACCACCTCATAAATCTTGACACAGCAAAAGAAGTCATAATCATTAAGGGTGGTCCCGGCGTCGGTAAATCGTCTTTCATGCGGCGTGCTGCCGCCGGTCTGGTAGAAGCGGGCTTTACGACCGAATGGATCGTCTGCTCAGCCGATCCCGATTCCCTGGATGGTGTTGTCTTTCCCGAGATCGGAGTTGCCTTTGTTGACGGTTCATATCCGCATATCGTTGAGCCAAAATATCCGCATATAGTCGAAAAATATCTTGATTTAGGGAAATTTTGTGATAGCGACTTGATATCGGAGGCTTCAAGAAATGAGATAAGGCGTCTGATACCCGAATATCGTGCAAAATACGACAGTATATACCGCTGTATTAAGGCGGCACGATTTGTAAGCGATGATCTTTTTGCCACTGTATTCTGTATGGATGTTGTAAATAAGATTAAAAAGAGAGTAGCAGGAATAATAAAGCGTGAAATACCAACTCACAAAACTAGAAAGTCCAAATCAGCTTCTGAGTTCAAGCAAGGATTGGAGATGCGCCGCTTTCTTAGCGGAATGACATCAAAAGGCAACGTAGTCCTTTCAGATACAGTAAGCCAACTCTGTAACCGCATATATGAGATTAACGATACTTACGGATACTCCCACTTCATGCTTTCACCAATACTCAATGCAGCAACTGCAGCTGGTTATAATGTGTATGCATGCTATTGCCCTATGAATCCTGAGACAAAGTTAGATCACCTTCTGATACCCGAGCTTGATGTTGCATTCTTTACTGTCCATTCCGATTTTGAAGGCATAGATACACCCTACCGCAGGATACATTTGGATGCATATATTCCTCAGCAGACACTACGAAATCACAGGCAACGGCTGAGGTTTATGCGAAAAACATGTACTTCGCTTCTTGACGAGGTGGCAGAGGATCTAAGGGCTGTTAAGTCTATGTACTCGGAAATTGGTTTATTGTACAGCCCTGCAGTTGACTATGATAGTGTCTACTCGCTTGCTGATGAGTATAGTCTACGACTATTGGAACAATATGGTCATCACACAAAACCCGAAATTGACTGATTAGGTAAATATCTGTATAATTAACTTGTTGACTACTATAGAGAAATTTATCGTAGAATATAGAACAGAAAGGAAGTTGGAATGAACTACAATTCACAAAACTCCCCTTTTCAGGGAGGCAATCCACCAGATTTCAAAAAGATTCGTAAATTCCTGGTTCCAGCGATAATAATCATACTGGTGATTATTGTTGGTTCAACTAGCTGGTTCACTGTCGATAACAGACAACAGGCCGTTGTTACAACCTTTGGAAAAGTTACCGCGATCAAGGACGCCGGTATTCACTTTAAGCTGCCCTTCGGCATTCAGAGGGTCCAAAAGGTTGATTCAAATGTCTATCAGAAAATTGAGGTGGGTTACAGGCCTTCACCATCTGACGGGATGCAATATACAACGATCGATAATGAGAGCAAGATGATCACCGGGGACTTCAATATAGTTAATGTGGACTTCTATATTGAGTACAAGATATCAGATCCTGTGAAATATCTATATGGGTCTTACGAGCCGGATTTAGTACTAAAGAATCTCGTTCAAAGTCAGTTCAGAAATGTGATTGGCTCTACCGTAGTTGATAGGGTACTAACAGACGGAAAGAGCGAAATTGAGATTCTAACCAAAGATTTGGTCATGGGTGTCCTTGAAGAGTATGACATAGGGCTAATGCTCATCGATGTTAAGATTCAGGACAGTGAGCCCCCCACACTCGAAGTAAGCGAGGCATTCAAGGCCGTCGAAACAGCGAAGCAGGGTGCTGATACCGCCATCAATGATGCGAAAGCCTATGAGAACTTTGAGCTTCCTAAAGCCCAGGCGGAAGCGGACAAATTGATTCAAAACGCTGAATACCTCAAGCAAAAGCGCATAAATGAAGCTAGACAACAGGTAGCTATTTTCGAAGCCATGTACAAGGAGTATGCCCTTAACCCTGATATTACACGCTCCCGTATGTACTATGAGGCCATCTCAAATATCCTACCCGGTATAAGGCTTTACATCGATGCCTCTGAAGGACAAACCCAGAAGCTCCTGCCTCTAGAAGGGCTTATTGACACATCGAGCTCTTCATCGGTAGAAAGAGGTGTAGCAGAATGAAAAAGAAGTTGATAAGTGTAGTTTTAGGCGTAATCCTTTTAGCCTTGGTAATAATAGTAGGCTCATCCCTATATGTCGTAAGGGAGAACGAGCACGTCTGTGTAGTCCGGTTCTCAAATATCGAGAAAGTTGTTTCTGAGCCTGGCTTGCATTTTAAGATACCGTTTGTCGACAACTTGAGAGTTTTTCCTAAGGCAGTTATGCTTTATGATATACCCACTTCCGACGTTCTTACAGCAGACAAGAAGGCGATGACAATCGACAGCTATCTGCTGTGGAGAATAGAAAACCCGCTCAAGTTCTACCAGTCACTCGGCACTATCGGAGTCGCAGAGGAACGCTTGGATGCTCTTACCTACAATGAACTGAAGAATACCATGGGTACGTTAGACCAGAACTTGATTATTAATCAGGAGATATCCGGGACTAGGAACCTAATATATGATCAGATCAAGGGCGATGTTGCAGAAATAGCAAAGTCATACGGTATAGATGTTGTGGATATTAAGATAAAGCGACTTGACCTACCCTCTGATAACGAACAGGCGGTTTACAACAGGATGATTTCTGAGCGGAATCAGATCGCAAAGAAATATGAAGCTGACGGAGAGTACGAGGCGTCGATTATCCGTAACAACGTTGATAAACAGGTAAACATTATTGTTTCGGATGCTGAAGCCCGTTCAGCAGAGCTGGTCGCTGAGGGAGAGGCTGAATACATGCGGCTTCTGGCTGCGGCATATAACACTGACGACAAGAGAGAGTTCTTTGAATTTTTGAAGGCTCTTGAAGCGTTGGAAGCATCCCTTAACGGCAATGATAAAACAGTGATTCTTGGTAAGGACTCGTTGTTAGCTGATTTACTTATGAATCCTTAATAGCATAAAAGAAACCAACCATATTTATAAGGAGTCATCCCTATTAACTCGGGATGACTCCTTTAGTTCATCTAGTACAAGAATCGGTCCTGTTTTACTCCTGATAATGCGCTGCTTGTGTTAGGAAGAGCTCCCTGTACAGATTTTCCGACTTCATCAGGTTTTCATGGCTATCGAAGGCTACGACTTCGCCATT
>JAAYOS010000048.1 GCA_012520195.1 Clostridiales bacterium
GCGCTGCTGCCGTACGTAACTGAGTAAAATAGTATAATAAATGTCAGTGAAAGTGCTGTCTCACGTTGAGCTTCTTGCTCGCGGTGGGACAGCACCTTTTATTAAATATGGGTTTAGTCTAAAGTAAGCGTCTGTGTTAGCAAATAATTGGGAGATTATCCGGAAGTCATCGGTTTACCAGTCATTCCGGTTGCGATCCTGATCGTTCCGATCTCGTTCTTTATTCTGAGCGCGATTCTGATCATTGCGATTCTGTTCATTTTTTCTCTGGTTCTGGTTATTGCGATTCTGTTCGTTTCGATTTTGGTTATTACGGTTTTGATTGTTTCGGTTGTCCACTGAATTCACTCCCTTCTTGACACAATAATTGTAACCAATTATCGGCATATTATTCAGGGAGAGTGGACAACACAATGCTACCGTGACATGAAGTTATATAGCATCAGTGCGGCCTCAACTCGTGTCGATGTCGCATATGGGTTTACGTTTCCGTTTCCGTCACCGCGAATGATGCCGAGCCCCTGAGCAATTGCGAAGTAGCCATAGTCAGCGTCTCTGATAGAGGAGCTGTCTTTGAAGTTCACTACATAGATGCCTTTCAGGTTGGCTGTCTTATCATAGCCGGACATTTTTAGGATAGTTCTTATTACATCTGCGCGTGTCATAAGTTTCTTGGGATCCTTTTGATCCTTACTTATGATATTGCGGTAGTAAGCTGTATTATATAATTGCTCTATCACCTGGTCCGTCATGTTGTCGGCATCAACCTGTAAGCGGTATCCGTCGGCACTTAGGAAAAGCAGGATCATATCGAGCTGAGTAAGCTTTTTTGACGGCAAGAAGCTCTTGCCAAAGTACCCTATCCCATGCTCTGCAAGCTTCATAATCTGCTTTTCAGCGTAATGGCCTGATATATCATCGTACGTGTAAGGCTCTGTCGCTTGAGCTTTTGATACTACTGGCTCACCAGTTAGGGCATCCACGCCTAAGACGTAGTCCTCAGCAAAGCTTGTATAGCTCAAGGTTAGCTGATACACAAAAGAATAGCCATACTCAGCGTAGGGTATTAACTCAGGGCGGGATGGATCAACTTTCACAGGTACACCGACATATGAGAGCCTGGTATCGAAGGCATTTGAATATGCAGCACAGGCTGCTTCGTTAGTGATTATTCCCTCAGCCGGTCCGAATTCGATATTGTCGGTCCAGTTCTTATTGAAGCTGTCAATTGTCCCGGTTTTGGCATTCACAGAGATATATAGGGCATTGCTTGGGAAAAAGTATCCGTTTACCTTCTGTGCAAAAGTATAAGATTCGGATGGGTTATATATGTTGCGATATACAACCGAGTAGATATCTACTGGATCGGCCCTATTATAGACATCCGTCTCTTTGTAGTACTCTTCAAAATACTTCTGAAGGAATGCCTCTGCCTTCTGCTGAAGGGCATTGCGGTCGCGTTCGATACTAGAATAGTCTTCGTCTCCGGGATAACTGGTGCTTAGACTTAAAACTTCTCCAGTTTTTGCATCCATATTCAAATACTTATAGAAGTATCTCACGTATTCGCCTTCTGCACGCGGTGCCTTCTTATAGTAAGAGAGGTTAGCGGTAATCTGTTCAGTACTTTCATTGGTGTAGTAGTTGATTTGATTAAGGGTATAGTCCTCGTCCAGGCCAAACTCGGTAATAGACCTTGCTGCTTTATCGAGTTCATCGCGCTCCAGCACACCTTCGAGTTTTGAGATGCCCTCAAGCTCAACTTCGGTTAATGATCCCCCGGCTGCCTGTGGTGCAGCAGAGTCGGAACCCGTCATCATTTTAGATGTATCATACTCTGCTATATCCCTCATTATGTCGTCGTGAAGCTCTGTAAGGTTAATGAGCTCTCCGGTTTTTGCATTTACTATGTAATCACCGGTTGAGATGGGAAGGTATCTTAAGCCTGCCTTAACTATTTTGTAATCGCTATTATAAAATAATGGTACATACTCGAGCTTCATCTTCACCGTACTAGACAGTAAGTTAAAGGCCTCTTTCTCTGTTGTAACAGGTGTGGCCGACGGGATGTCTGGTAGATACTCAGTATTTTGGTCACTGCGGCTAAAGCTTGAGACCTTTTTGTCCGATGTGGAGACCCTTATGCTAATGCTTATCGGTGTCTCAAGGTTGTTGATTTTTAGTGTACCCCAAAAATAATAGGAGTCGACATCGATAACCTGTTCGTACAAGTCAGAAGCGGTCAGTTCACAGCTCTCGTTCGCTGCGAGAACCTTGTCAAGAAAGGCTTCAGCCTGCTTTTTAGCCTGATCCCTCGTTACCGCCGGAAACTTGGGAGCAAAATCATTTGAGTAGTAATAGTCATAACTGTCTGTGTACCTTGATAACCTGAAAATTTTGCCTGTACTGTCTGCTGTAACGCTTAGTCGTTCACCATCCGATGACCAGTTAAGCGTCCACAGTTCACGAATACTTTTGTCGAGGAGAGAACCGCTGAACTGTGTGTACTCATCACCAACATCAAGTGTTTTTTTCACAAGACGCGTTACTGTAGCAAGTCGCTCATTAACAGTCTCCTCACTGCTTGAGGAAGTATTAGCTGCCACAGGCACAGGAGTCTCCCTTGCCAATGTGTTCACACCAACCGAAGTTAGTAGCACAAAAGAAAGAAAACCGACTGTGACTGTCTGAAGTAAATGCTTCCACCTACTCTTAGTTGTGATGTGTCTTGTTTTCCGATTCATATTGTTACATTCCCCTCTCTAGAATAACAAATTTGTCCGTCAATATATATGTTATGACGAAGGATAATCCATATAGTTCCGTTTACTGAGAATTACTATATCATATTTACCTCTTTACCTCAATTAAAGCTTATATAGAAACACAGTACAGAACATGAGTCTAGACTATTACAGGTAGGTATATTGTTTGATTGAATCGAATAGTATGATATAATTGGAAAGGCACCCGTCCGGTGACAGTGATGTGAATGAGTAATTGGAAGGTGAATGTGCGTGACACTCGAAATGGTCCTTGATATTATTATTCTTGGAATTATTGCTATATTTGTGTATAGGGGACTTTCAAGGGGCCTGATAATGTCGATTTCCGGCTTAGTCTCACTTGTGATGGGGATTTTTGGCGGATCATACCTAGCAAGAACCTTCAGCGGCAAGGTCGGTCAGGTATTGATCAGACCGTGGGTTCATAAAGCTCTTAATCTCGCTTCTGAAGGAGTACAGATACCTGCAGACGGAGTAGTGACAGGAGAGGGGACACTTACTTCGAGCGCTGTCGAGTCTTTGATCGGAGTAATTGAGTCCTCTAATTTACCTTCTTTTTCTTTTGAGGGGACCTTCGGGACTATCGGCAAGCTTATTTATGAGACGGGCTCCGAAATCATACATGCAGCCGCAGATGTAATATCCGAAAGGATTGCATACATAATCATCTTTATAGCTGCTTTTGTCATTATTCAGATACTGGTACGGATCTTGTTCCGCGTGTTAAACTTGGTCGGAAAAGCTCCGGTACTCAATGCTGTCAACAGGCTGAGTGGAGGGGTGCTCGGATTAATCTCAGGGATTTTACTTATAACGCTTGTGATGTGGTTTGCACTAACGTTTGTAAAACCCGCAGTCGAACCTGGTGCGATCCTATCTGACAGTGTAATAAGCAATACCTATTTGGCTAAGTACTTTGACAGGGCGTTGGATTCTATTTTTCATAACGGTATAAGCGGTTGAATGGTGAGATCCAAAGATATATATGACATGGTGCTTCAAATATAAAAACCCCCAAAAGTCAGTTTCGACCTTTGGGGGAGTATTTTATTGTCCGTAATAGGCATTTGAACCATGTTTGCGGAAAAAATGCTTGTTTAGAAGAGGCAAAGACATCTGAGGTGGGATCGAGCCATTGATCACAGTGGACATATACGCCATATTAGCCACTTCTTCGAGCACAACGGCATTTTCAGCCGATGCAGTTGCATCTTTTCCCCAGGTAAACGGACCATGACTGTGGACAAGAACAGCAGGAATGTTCAAGGGGTCTAGCTCCTGGAACCGCTCTACGATTACATTTCCTGTCTCTTTCTCATACTCGCCTTCTATCTCGCTACGTGTCATCTCACGGGTACACGGAATATCACCAGCAAATGTGTCTGCGTGGGTGGTTCCTATTGCAGGAATACCTTGACCCGCTTGTGCCCAGGCAGTTGCTGCCCGGCTATGTGTATGAGTGACGCCGCCAATACCCTCAAAAGCGCGATACAGCACTAAGTGCGTAGGAGTATCGGAGGAGGGCTTTAGGTCACCCTCTAGGACATTCCCATCAAGATCGAGGGCTACCATGTTCTCGGGGCTTAAGTCCTCATAGGGCACGCCGCTCGGCTTAATAAGTACAATTCCCTGTTCACGGTCGATGCCGGAGACATTTCCCCATGTGAATGTGATTAGTTTGTGTTCAAAAAGCAGCATATTGGCACGGTAAACCTGCTCTCTCAATGATGGCAGTAGCACTATCTATTCCTCCAAACTGCATCGGCAGCGATTAAGCTGTCACGAAAAGCATTGATGTCGGTATTTGCATTTATGTGTACAAACTCAATTCCGTTAATGCTAGCAAATTCACGCATATGCTCAGCCGTCAGCGAAAGACTTAGTACTGTGTGGTGAGCACCGCCTGCGTAAATCCATGCTTCGGAAGAGGTTTTGAGGTCGGGTAGAGGGCGCCACATGACTTGAGCAACAGGAAGATTTGGCATGTCTGCAACCGGCTCTACAACTTCAACGTCTGCACATATCATCCTGAGTCGGTCCCCTAAATCCACAAGCGAAACACAAATTGCGTCTCCAGTGCGGGATACAAATTTCATACGGGCTGGCGGTTTGCGGTTTCCTATACCGAGAGGCTCAACAGATATCGTTTTTTCACCGTCTATTTCTGCAATTGAAGGGTCGACCTCCAGCATATGTGCCCCGAGTACAAGGCCGTTATCCGCCATGTGATAGGTATAGTCCTCCATAAACGAACTGCCCTGCACCAGGCCGAATTCCATTCTCTTCATTACTGCCTGCAGGCATGCTGTTTTCCAGTCGCCTTCGCCTGCAAATCCATAGCCCTGTTCCATCATGCGTTGGACAGCCAGACCGGGCAGCTGCTCCATGCCGTACAGGTCTTCAAAGTTTGTTGAGAATGCTGAGGCACTTCTCTCTTCAAACAGTTTCTTCATCGCTAATTCAATACGAGCCTGGTAACGTACTGCATCTGTATCTGTCGTATCGATTGTGTACAGGAGCTCATATTCCCTGATCAGCTCATCTACTTCTTCCTCTGTCAGCGAGTTGATTGCAGTAACCAGCTCGCCCACGGGCAGATAGTTTACCTCCCAACCGAGCTTGATCTGAGCTTCGACTTTATCGCCTTCGGTAACTGCAACCTGACGCATGTTGTCACCAAAACGTTCGCACTTGAGCTCTCTTGAGAACGCACTTCCGATTGAGGCGCGCATCCAGAGAGCAATCTCTTCAAGGACAGCAATATCGGTGTAGTGTCCTGTAACAACTTTTCTAGCCAAGCGAAGCCGCGAGCAGATATACCCAAACTCTCTATCGCCGTGTGCTGATTGATGGAGGTTCATGTAGTCCATATCAATTTCATTGACGGGAATTTCCTTGTTGAATTGTGTGTGAAGATGAAGTAAGGGAAGGCGCAGTGCCTTTAGCCCCGCGATCCACATCTTTGCAGGTGAGAAGGTGTGCATCCAAACAATAACTCCTGCACAGCTCTTGTCGTTGTTTGCTTCCTGCATTGCATCGAGTATCGCGTTTGAGTCGATTGCGACAGTTGGAAGCTGGATCTTCCAGGGGAGAAGACCCGATTCATTCAATGAAGAGACTATCTCTCTTGCGTTTTTTTCGACTTGTCGCAATGTTTCTTCGCCATATAGATCTTGGCTACCTACGACAAATCTGAAGTTGTATAATGTTAGATCAGTCACTTTCAAAGACTCCTTTTCTTTGAGCTTTCCTTTTCAGGGACAAGCGATTTCTATAATAGTTGAGGTTATATAGTAATAGGTGAGGGTGCTCTAATGGTTCAAGGTACTGGTGCTGTGCTCTCTTTTTCGAAGAAACCGAAGGGCATGATGAGTGGTTCCTCCTTCTTCCCGTTAATCATTGAGATGAGCTTATTGGCCGCCGCTCTACCCAGGTCCTCCTTAGGATGGTCCAGTGAAGTTATCTTGACGGAGGAGATGTCAGAGTAGACACTATTGTCGAAGCTTATCACGGCTTTATCTCGAGGCACATCAATGTCTTTACGCATGAATAGGTCGATTAACCGAACCGCAATCTGATCGTTATAGCAGACGACTGCAGAACAGGCAGAGAGCTTATCTATAAGAAATTTTCCGTTATCTGCAAAGAGCGGCTGTTCTATACTCTCCGTCGTAAACCACACTATTCGCTCGTCTATGAGGTCGGCTCCTCCCGTGACCAAACCCTCTGCAAAACCCGCATACCTTTCATGTCCTTGTATATCGTCCGCCTTAAAAATTCCACCAATATTACGGTGCCCGAGACTAAGAAGATATGAGACAGCGTCCCTGCCTCCCTTTCTGTCATCGGTAATTACGTATACAGAGTCATTAAGCTCCTGATAAAAGCCGTTGACAAAAACCATCGGTACCCCTGCTGATTGGAGTTTTTTATACAGGGCGATATTCGGATTTGGAAATGCAGTTTTTGTCCCCTCGATGATCATACCCGTCGGTATACTTTCAAGGCTAGAGCAGAGTAGTTTTCTCTCTAACTCTACACGGTTTTGCGTCTGACTGATCTTAAGAGTATAGCCTGAGCCGGTCAACACCTCTTCTGCTCCGCGTATGATGCTTGGAAATACGTAGTCGGAGATGTAGGTGGAAATAAAAGTGATGGTTTTATCCATGGTAGGACAAATCTGTGATCCCTGTCTATGCTCTGTGACATATATGCCGCTGCCCTGTCGACGTATTATTAGACCCTCATTTTCAAGAATGCTGAGGGCGTGCCTCACAGTCTGTCGACTGACTCCGTATCTGGCAACCATCTCATTTTCAGTTTCAAGCTTGTCTCCTTCAGTATGGCCTTGGAGAATCCTCTCCCGCAAATCGTCAGCGAGGAGCCGGTACTTAGGTTTGTTGAGATTCAAAGCTGTACCTCCTTCAGGCATATCTCACCTGTTAGTACTATTTTATATTAATTGTAAAGATATTTCAATAATTATAATGACGAATATCATTATAGTTAAATTTGTAAACACAAGTTATTTGACTAAACATTAATATGGCCGAGAACCTCACCGACATTACCGCTGATCACAAGATTCGCTTCGGAATCCAGCGGTGTGGCGCTGCGGTTGATGAGAACGAGGTTATCCCCATTGAAGTAACGTACCATCCCCGCCGCGGGATAGACGGTAAGTGATGTGCCTGCGATGATAAGTGTGCTGGCATTTAGTATTGCATTGATGGCACTTTCGGTCACTTTAAGGTCAAGAGGTTCCTCATATAGAACTACATCCGGCTTTATCATACCACCACACTCGCAATGAGGAACGCCTTTGCTTTCGAGAATATATTCTGCAGAATGGTTCTTTCCACATTTCTGGCAGAAGTTACGGTGTGTTGAACCGTGAAGTTCAATGACATTCTTACTTCCGGCCATCTGATGTAGGCCGTCAATATTCTGAGTGATAACAGCCTTTAGTTTGCCCTTTTTCTCCATCTCTGCTAACTTCAAATGAGCGGCATTGGGCTTTGCGGTGAGACATATCATCTTTTCACGGTAAAACTTGAAGAACTCCTCAGTATGGGTTACAAAATAGCTGTGACTGAGGATTGTCTCGGGAGGTACGCTGTAATTTTGGCTGTATAGTCCGTCAACCGAACGAAAATCGGGTATTCCACTCTCGGTGGAGACACCCGCACCGCCAAAGAAGACGATGTTATTGCTGTCATCGATTATATTCTGAAGCATTCTAATCAAGTCCTTTTCCCCCTTTGAACTAAACTTGACTTCATTGTATCACATTTGCTTACAGTGTAAATGTTCCATTACAGATAAGGCGTCCGCTACCCGGACTAAAACGGGAAGTGAACGCCTTTATTGCATTATATGTACTTACTTCTGTGAGTGCTGTGAGCTCTTGATTCTAGACTCTAAACTGACAGATAGAATGCCTTGAGACCTTTATAGCTCATATAGTTGTCAAGCTTTGCTACTATCTCAAATGGAGCGTGCATTGAGAGGACGGGAACACCTGCATCGATAGTGTCGATGTTACGGTTTGCCATGAACTTAGCAACAGTTCCACCGCCACCTGCATCCACCTTGCCAAGGGGTGCCATTTGCCAGACTACATCTGCTTCATCGAGGATTCTTCTGATTTTCGCAACCACTTCAGCGGATGCGTCGGAGGCACCAGATTTGCCGCGGCTTCCGGTATATTTGACTATGCCGAGACCGTAGTTTAGTCTGGCGGAGTTGAGTTTATCATACGGTTCGGGGAAACTAGGATCATACGCTGCGGCAACATCGCTTGAGATACAGAATGAGTTCTCGAAGCAGGCCTTAAGCGGGACGTTGAATGACTGACATATATCGTCGATGAATGTATCGAAGAAGCTGCTCTGCATACCGGTTACACCCTCAGAGCCGATTTCTTCCTTGTCAACAAGCACGCAGACTGCTGTTTTTGCAGGATTATTAATATCAAGAATGCCTTGTAGGCAACCAAAGCTGCAAACACGGTCATCGTGACCGTAAGCCCCTACCATACTGCGGTCTAGCCCAACATCCCTCGCGTTGAATGCAGGGACGAGTGAAAGCTCTGCCGAGTGTAGGTCTGCCTCGGTAATGCCATATTTTTCGTTTAGTATGCCGAGTATATAGAGCTTAACTCTGTCCGAACCCTCATCCTCGGGCTCGGGAATGCTTCCAAGAAGGGCATTCAGCTTTTCGCCGGCGACAGTCTCAGCAGCCGTCTTTTTCATCTGCTCGGATGCGAGATGGGGGAGTAGGTCACTAATTACCAGAACCGGGTCGGACGGATCCTTTCCGATGCTGACTTTTATGACATCACCCGATTTCAAAGCAATTACACCGTGAAGTTCTAAAGGTATTGCTAACCACTGGTACTTCTTTATACCACCGTAGTAGTGTGTTTTGAAATAGGCGAGCTCTGAATCCTCATAGAGGGGTGTCGTTTTGATGTCGAGGCGGGGAGCATCAAGATGTGCCGCAGCAATGTTTACCCCTTTGTCGAGGCCTTCGGAACCTATAACCGCAAGAACAATTGCCTTGTCGCGGTTAACACGGTAAATCTTATCGCCTTGTTTTAGTGAATCTCCTCTTTTGTATTCACGAAATCCAGCCTTTTCTGCTGCAGAGACTGCATATTCTGTTGCTAGGCGCTCAGTTTTTCCCTCATCGATAAACACCTTGTACTTTTCGTTGTACTCTTCACATGCTTCTAGGTCTTCTGCATTTATACGGTCGTAGCCGTTCACCTGTTTCTCAAGTAACAGCTCGCGTTTAGGGGATGTTTTCTTATTATCAGCCATTAGGATTACCTCGCTTCTCTTTTTTATGGATCAGACCACTTGTAAGCTTGTCGTAAAATGAGACTGTCTTGCTGTGGATCGAGCCATCATTTACTGGGTTCTTTATGATATAGTCGCAGTTATCGTAATAGAATTGCTCGTCCGGCTGTGAATTGATTCTTTCAAGTGCCTGTTCCTCGGTAATGTTATCGCGGGCCATGATGCGCTCCTTCCTAACATCCCGGGGAGCAACTACACCTATTACCAGGTCGCAAATCTTGTCGATACCGCTCTCAATAAGCAGAATCGCGTCAATGACTGCGATCGGTGCGTCATGGACCTCTCCGATTTTAAGTATTCTCTGAATCTCAGCAATGACATAGGGGTGTGTGATGGAATTTAGTAGTTCCATTCTCTCGGGTGAGTTGTAGACTATTCTGCCAAGAACACCTCTATCCAGTCTGCCAGCATTGTCTTGGGGGAAAGCTTCGGGGTAATTTGCTTTCAACTTCTCAAGCATTTCAGTATTGTCACGAAGTAGACGATGGTATACCTCGTCCGCGTCTATTGCAAAGCAGCCGAGTCGCTCCATCATGCGGAGCACGGAGGTCTTGCCGGTTCCTGTACCGCCGGTAATGCCAATAACCTTCATGTGTTACCTCCTCCTATATCGGAAATGTCCGACAAATCGATAATGTGGTGTGCCGAGGCGCGCTTCAAGCGGTTTTCGATAGCTGCCGCAGCATCGTTACCCTCAGGACAACGCGCGAATATTATATCTGGCTCTGCCTCATCTAGAGCTCTCAATGCCGAGTACAGATTTTGTGAAAGGATATCATACTGCACCTCAGGTCCATAAGACACTGCGTTAAGGCCTTTGTAAAGAGGGAGCTCCTCTTGGTAGCATAGAACCGCGATATTAGGATTTAGTGCGGCTCTGCTGCGGATAAACCGTGCTGCATCGTCACTATTACCCCGAAGGATTATCATGTCCGCCTGGGGTGCATAATGGCGGTATTTCATTCCGGGAGAACGTACCATTGTATTGGGGGATACTTCGGAAAAGACCGCCTCATCATATACGGCATCACTACAGACCTTTTTGATCTGCTCAAGGGTTATGCCGCCGGGACGCAGAATTCTTGGGGGGTCGGACACGAGGTCAAGCACGGTGGACTCCAGGCCGACCTTACAGCTGCCGCCGTCAAGTATCGCATCGATTTTTCCGTCTAAATCTGCATGTACATGTCTTGCTTCGGTCGGGCTGGGGCTGCCAGAGATATTTGCAGAAGGGGCAGCTATGGGTATGTCGCAAGCAGATATAAGGGCATTGGCGACCGGATGATTGGGCGATCTGACAGCTATAGTATCAAGGCCTGCAGAGACCTCCGGCGCAACCTTTCCCGAACTGCGAAGCACAAGTGTAAGGGGACCCGGCCAGTAGAGCTCGCAGAGGGTGTATGCTGCAGGGGGGATATCGCGGCAGAGCAGTTCGAGTCCGGATACGTCTGCCACATGTGCGATGAGAGGATTATCCTGAGGACGCCCCTTCGCCTTGAAAATACGGTGCACAGCTGCGCTGTCCATTGCATTTGCGCCGAGCCCGTATACCGTCTCGGTAGGGAAGGCGACAAGACCTCCTGAACGCAGTATCTCAGCTGCTTTTTGGATATGCTTGTTTGCTTTCAGTTTGCTAAAATCTTTTACATCCCATATTTCCATTTAATTAGCTTTCTTTCTTATGTTTATTTGCATGACTTCCGAACTTCGGAAGTGCCAAAGTAATAACGACTCAGTTGTATGAGGCTGATTTCAGCTTCTCAGCACGGTCGTACGTAACAAGGGCATCGATAAGCTCATCGAGATCACCGTCCATTATTGCCTCGATCTTATGGAGGGAAAGGTTTATGCGGTGGTCTGTCACACGACCCTGTGGAAAGTTGTACGTACGGATGCGCTCTGAGCGGTCACCGGTACCAACCTGACTTCTCCGTTCCTCAGCAATTTTAGCATTCTGCTCTTGGAGTTTCTTTTCGTATAGCTTGGAACGTAGAACCTTCATTGCACTGTCTTTGTTCTTGTGTTGACTTCGCTCATCCTGGCACTCAACAACAATTCCGGTTGGAATGTGGGTAATTCTTATGGCAGATTCTGTCTTGTTGACGTGCTGACCTCCCGCACCTCCCGAACGGAAAGTGTCGATCTGCAGGTCTGCGGGATTGATCTCCACCTCAACATCCTCCACTTCGGGGAGGACTGCAACCGTAACGGTAGATGTGTGTATCCTTCCGGATGCTTCGGTGTCCGGAACCCGCTGCACGCGGTGAACACCACTTTCAAACTTAAGTCTAGAATAGGCGCCCGCTCCTGCGATCAAAAAGCTTATTTCCTTTATTCCGCCGAGCTCGGTTTCGTTTATATTCAGAACTTCAATCTTATATTTCTTGATGTCGCTGTACATTGTGTACATACGGTATAGAGAAGACGCAAACAGGGCTGCCTCTTCACCGCCTGCACCGGCTCTTATCTCAACGATGACGCTTTTCTCATCGTCCTTATCGACCGGGAGGAGAAGGATCCTCATCTCTTCACGAAGCTGATCCATTTCGGCGCTTAGGGAGTTGATCTCCTCTGATACGAGGTCCTTAAACTCCGAATCCAGATCGCCCTCCAGCATTGCTAGGGCCTCCTCATGCTCTTGAGATGCGGCATTATATCTTCGCCATACCTCAACGATCGGCTGTAGCTCCTTCTGTTCCTTAGAGAGCTTTGCGGCATATTGCGGATCCTGGTAGACATCTGGGTCTACCAGCAGAGTTTCAATCTCAACATATCTTTCTTCTATTGCGGCTAGTTTATCATACATATATAGATCGTATCCTTTTTTTATGAATTATCATGGACTTTACGTTGTCTTTGGCATCAGCTAATATGTGGGTTTAACCAGGGCTCAGCCAAACATTAAATATTTCAACAGGGCGAAATATTCCCGTGCATAATAGGCAAATTTCAAAGAAATCATCGGTGTTTCAGCGGCAACGAGTGTGACGCTTTGTCCTTCTCCTGCAGCAATCAGCTTAGTGCGGAAGAGGTGGTACTCATTCGATAAGACTGCGATTTTGGGATCATCCGCTTTGTCCCAGTGCCGGTCAATAATATTGAGCGAGAAGCGGATGTTTTCCAACGTTGAGGTAGCCTTGTCCTCTTGAATTATTCTGTCTCTGTCAATGCCGTGCTCCACTAGGTAAGTGAACATAGCCCGCGATTCGGTTATATTCTCACCTTTACCCTGTCCACCAGTCACAATAATTATTGTATCTGGATTTTCACTTGCATAGACAAGGGTCTCATCGAGGCGTGACTTCAGGGAGGGTGAGGGCGTGCTTCCATACAGACCTGCTCCCAGGACTACTAAATAATCCGAACCCTCAGAGTTTTTGGTAGTTATTGCGTCAATAATGATAAGTGTTTCAACTACTATAAAGGAGATAAACCATACAGCCAACACCAGAAGAATAACCATGCGTATCCATTTGACTATAGCGCCGGATGCAGTGAAGGTCGGTAGTGAGCCAAGGAAAAAGCATATGAGCAAAACAACTCCGAGGCAGCAAAATAGTAGTGCAAGAAATCGAGCATGTGGTACCAGCATAAGAATTGCAGCCGCCAACAGCAGGAGAACCATGCCCGATATGAGCAAAACGATATTGTACGGAAAAATATCCTTTCCACGGTAGCTTCTGCGCATGTTGGGGCCCCCTTAACAATGCTCGACAAAGAACAGTAACATTATAACATAATGTGACAGAATATCAATGACCAGTACCGCCTGGTAGGTATCAGGTAATCGTCCTGTGTGCTCATTGTTTTAGGTGGTCCTTCGTGATAGAATAGTAATAATTATAACAGAAAAGAGTGCGAAGTAATATATGATTAAAAGGCTGATAAGTGAGGAACGGTTCAAAAAGATAGTGCGTTACGTCTTCTTCGGCGCATGTACCACACTAGTCAACTTTCTTGCTTTTGCTCTGTTGAAAGATGTCATCGGGGTGGAAATCAACATCTCGAATACGATTGCGGTGGCCACCTCTATTCTTTTTGCCTATGTTACTAATAAGATATTCGTTTTTCGGAGCAAAACAGACAGTGTAAAAGAACTTATCAGGGAGATGCTATCCTTTTTTTCTGCCCGGGCGACAACTATGCTCATCGAGGTAGGAGCAATTTTTCTAATACACACTGCACTACGAGTAGATGAGAAATACAGTTTCTATTCTAAAGCTGCGATAAACATAATAGTTCTCGCTCTAAACTTTGTTTTCTCTCAGTGGATAGTCTTTCGGGAGAAACGAGGGGATCGGGACGCATAATGTATGGGGATACAAAAAAGTAAAAGTGCAGTCCCTCTGTTTTACTCAACAATGAGCTAAACAGAGGGACTATTTTGTTGAGAACTATTTTCCGGTGGCGGCCTTGAAGGCTGTCCAAACCTTGGAATGTGCCTCTTCGGCATCGGAGCTCACAAGCTGGATCATCTCTGAATCGAGATTCAGATTCTCCGGCAATGTGAGGAACTCCTTAAACTCGTCATTTATTAGTGAGTCAGCTGCCTCTGTTGTGCTGTAGTAACCTAACCACTCAAAGCACTGTGCAGCGATTTCAGGCTGTAAAATATAGTTTAGGAATGCGTGAGCTGCATCGGGATTGGGTGCCTTGGATGGGATGAAGCCCGCCATTATTCCAAAGCCGATTCCCTCTTCAGGGTAGACTATCTTGAGATCCGGATTTGCAAGCTTTGCCAGTGTAACCTGTGATGTGTACATCACTGCTGCAGAGATCTCACCAGAAACCAGGTCGTCCTGTAGGTTGTCATCCTTTATGAGGCGGATGTTCGGAGCCAGATCCAGAAGAATCTCTCCTGCGGCCTCAATTTTAGATATGTCCTCGGTGTTGTAACTTTCGCCCATTATCTTGAGAGCGAGACCGTTTATAACGCGGTAGTTAGATATGATCCCGACACTGTCCTTCAGAGAAGGATCCATAAGGTCGGCATAGCCCTTTATCTCAATATCCACCAGAGAAGGGTCGTATACTATTGTCTGAATGCCTGCGCCATACGGTACGGTGTACTCATCTGAAGGATCATAGAACTGGCCTTGGTAGATTGGGTTGATATTTTTGAAGTTTGAGAGCTTGCTCATATCCAGCTTTTGTGCAAGGCCCTCGTCAATGACTGTTTCTATGATATAGTCGTCGGCAATAACAAGGTCGTAGTCTCCGCCCTCTGCTGCCTGAAGTTTGGCAAGCATTGTCTCGTCATAGTCGAAGTTGTTGTAACTGATAGTGATTCCTGTATCAGCAGTAAAGCCGTCAAGAACCTCCTGCGGGAACATGCCTTCCCATGTAAAGAGATTCAAAGTGCCCCCTTCGGACTTCTTATCACTTTCACACCCGGCAAACAGTCCCAGGGCTAAAGTAAGGACAAGTAACAGGGTCATAATTTTCTTCATAGGGTTTCCTCCTTAGAGTCAGTGGTGTTTATTCTATTCAATTTACCAAGATATGCAGAGAGCATTATAAGGATGATAGTTGCGATAAACATCAGGGTACATAGTGCGTTGATTTTTGGAGTTACTCCTGTTTTTAGACTGGTGTATATTTTGAGGGGCAGAGTATTTACGTTGACACCAGTAACAAAAACGCTGATAACCACGTCGTCAAAGCTCATTGCGAATGACAGAAGCATTCCTGAGGCAACAGCCGGCAGTATTAGTGGCAATGTAATATCAAAGAATGCCCTAGGACCACTTGCCCCTAGATCTCGCGCTGCCTCCACAAAACTCTTGTCCATTCCGGCAAGACGTGCCTTTACCAGGATCAACACATAGGGTACGCAGAATGTGGTGTGCGCAATAATGAGTGTTGTCATACCGAAGCGAAGCCCGAGCAGAGAGAAGTATAAGAGAAATATTATACCTAGGATAATCTCAGGAATGATTATAGGAAGGGTAGCTATATACTCAACAGTACTGTTGGTACGTAGCTTGACCTTCGTCATGCCAACTGCGGCGAGGGTTCCAATCACTCCGGCCGACAGACTGCTCAGTGAAGCGAGTATGATGCTGTTGATGAGAGCATCCAGTATCGATTTGTCTCTGAACAGGTCGGCATACCATTTAAACGAAAAACCTTCCCACACAGAGCTGATTCTGCTCTCATTGAAAGAGTAGATTATAACTATTAGGATTGGAAGGTACATTATTGCTGTGACTATACCAAGATAGATATTAGGGAGCTTTGTTCTGTTTTTCATACAAGCCCCTCCAAATCTTTGACCTTCGTGATTTTTCTATAAAGGAATATTACAAAGCTTGTAAGCGCCATGAGTACGACCGAGAGAGCTGCTGCAAAGGGCCAGTTGTGTGATTTCATCAGCTGTTCCTGAATGACATTTCCCACAAGTACGACCTTGTTACCTCCGAGAAGTTCAGCTATATAGAAAAGACCCATAGACGGTATAAAGGTGAGGACTACGCCCGAAAGAAGTCCGGGTAACGTTAGCTTAAGTGTTACAGTAACAAAGGCTTTCCAGCGTGTCGCACCTAAATCCCTTGCAGCTTCCACCATGCTCCAGTCCAGTTTCTCAGCGCTCGAATAGACTGAGAAAATCATAAACGGCGTAAGGGCATAAACCATGCCGACGACCACAGCAGGATAGGTGTAGAGGAGCTTTAGGGGTTCGTCAATGATTCCTAGCATCATCAGAAACTTATCCAACACTCCGTTTGCTCGAAACATAGTGACCCAACCAAACAGTCTCATAAGTGAACTGATCCAGAAGGGGATCATCAGGAGAAGCATCATGCGCCTTCTCCAGTCGCTGTTTAGCTTTGCCATAAAGTAGCCATAGGGATATCCCACAAGGATAACCAGACCTGTTGTCAAAATGGCAAGCTTAAATGATTCGATAAATGTGTTGAGATATATAGGGTCGAGTATGCCCAGATAGTTTTTCAGTGTGAGTTGATTTACAACGCCCCACGTCTCGGCGCGTGTCAGAAAGCTCAATACGAACAGATAAATAAGAGGGAATGCTACAAATACGATGGTGAACAGATAGAGGGGAAGGATACTGAAGATTGATAGACCCGGTCTATTCTTTCTCTTCTTCTTTTTCATTGGTCACCGTCCAAATCTACCGGAACAGCGTTTTCCGGATTCCAGGTGACAAAGACATTGTCTCCTACAGTCATATCGGAGTCCAGACCCTGCTTACTGGAGATAAGCTCCAGGTCGTCGCCGTACGACAAGAGAATTTGAAGGATTCCACCCGAAAACCGCTTTTCCTTGATAACTGTCCAGAATCCATGTGCGTTCTCAGGCTTTTCTTTGTGTAGCGACAGGTGTTCACGCCGGAGTGCCACTGTAACCTCACTCTCTTCGGACAGAGTCACACCGCTAAGTGCAGCTATTCCGGTTCCATTACAGCATGAAAAGAAGACGCTGTCTTCGGTCTGTTTTACAACTTTTCCTTTAATTATGTTTGCCGATCCCACAAAGGTGGCTATATAGGAGGTCCTTGGTCTGTCATAGACATCCGAGGGGGACCCTAGTTGCTCAAACACGCCATCGCGCATAACTGCAATACGGTCGGACATGTTCAGAGCCTCTTCCTGGTCGTGGGTTATGTAGATAAAGGTGATTCCGAGATGGGTTTGTAATCGCTTAAGTTCTGTCTGCATCTCACGTCTAAGCTGTAGGTCCAGAGCGCCCAAGGGCTCATCTAGTAAAAGAACCTTTGGTTGGTTAATTACTGAACGTGCTATGGCAACCCGCTGTCTTTGACCGCCAGAGAGCTCATTTGGCATGCGCTTTTCAAATCCTGTAAGCCGCACAAGCTCCAGTGCCTCTTCGACCCGCTTAACGATCTCTTTCTTAGGGACACGTTTGATTCTGAGGCTGTAACCGACATTGGCTTCCACATTCATATGCGGAAACAGGGCGTAGTTTTGGAACACAGTGTTTACGTTTCGAGTGTTGGGCTCCTCATCTGTTACGTCTCTGCCTTCCAGAAGTACACGTCCTCTGTCCGGTGTTTCGAGGCCGGCAATAATACGAAGGGTTGTTGTCTTACCGCAGCCGGAAGGCCCCAGTAAAGTTATAAACTCTCCGTGCGCTACAGATAAGTCTATCCCCTTAAGTACCTTTTCTTCGCCGAAGCTCTTTTCAATGCCCTCAAGCTTTAGTATTAAATTGTTGTCCATCTCTTCCACCTATCCCTCTGATAACGCAGATTAATATGTAAATTATACAATACATGTCAAGCATTTAGCTTACAGGGCGCTGGTGCAGTGAATGAAAAGCAAGAGACGCCGATAGGAATCGACGGCTCTTGCGCTATCTGCTTTGTGCTCTATACCGGCTTTCCATGAGAAAACCGAGGATTCGATCTGATTATACTGTCGCACGTACCTTTTTGAGCTTTGCGAAGCGGGGGAGGCCATGCTCCTTACCAAGCTTCGTCTCACCCTGAATAAGGGGCAGTGCGTAATCAATAAAGGGAAGCAGCAGACCGTTGCCGTCTTCATTAATCCACTCACGCGGAACCTTTTTCTCAACATTGGCAACAACTGTGAGATCGATAAGTTTCGGCTCACACTTATAGGGATCTTGAGAAGTGCGCTCGAAGGCCACCATCTTGTCAGTTACGCCGGCGACAGCTTGCTCAACTGCGACCTTACCTGCCATGAAGGCCTCTTCAATATCGACCTCTGACGCGACGTGGGCAGCACATCTCTGCAACAGCGAAAACTCGATGTCACGGACCTTAGCACCCGTCTTCTCCTTAACAATGGAGGCGAGTGTTGCAGCAAGACCGCCTAGCTGGGCATGACCGAATGAATCTGTTGTAGATGCCAGATTGGAACCATATTCCGAAATAAACTTGCCGTCCTTGTCGTGGATACCTTCGGAAACAGCGGCAATGCATTTGCCCTTCTCATTGTAGACGTCCATTACATCCTTCAGGAAGGTGTCGAGATCGAATGCAAGCTCAGGCAGATAGATAAGGTCTGGACCTGCTCCCATATGTGTGGCGAGAGCTGATGCGGCACAGAGCCATCCGGCGTGACGTCCCATTATTTCGATAATGGTAATCTGTCCGGTATCATAAACATTGGCGTCATGGAACACTTCCATGCAAGAGGTAGCTACGTATTTAGCAGCGCTACCGTAGCCAGGGCAGTGGTCAGTTCCGAAGAGGTCATTATCGATGGTTTTCGGAATACCCATAACGCGGCACTCGTAGCCGACCTTCATCATGTATTTTGAAATCTTGTTGCAGGTATCCATCGAATCGTTTCCGCCGTTGTAGAAGAAATAGCGCACATCATATTTCTTAAATATTTCTAAGATGCGCTTATAATCGGTATCATCCTCATCGGGGTCTGCAAGTTTGTATCTGCAGGAACCGAGTGCTGATGAGGGGGTATACTTCAACCTCTCAAGCTCGGCTGGATCCTCTTTTGACATGTCATAGAGTACATCATCAAGGACGCCCTTTATGCCATGGGCCGCACCGAGAACACGGGTTATGGAATCGGAATCCAGAGCTGTGCGGATCGCACCGTATGCACTGGCGTTAATAACGGAAGTAGGTCCGCCTGATTGACCAATAATACATGCTCCTCTAAGTTCGCTCATTTTATACCTCCAAAGAGTTTTGATAATTTATTTAGGGATGGTTGCCAGAGCAAATCCTAATGGCATTTCCATATTGCATAAAAATGACCATACGATGTTAGTATACCACGATTTTTCTAAGTTGGCAATTTCCACGTCAACAAAAATATACAGTTCTATGAAAGTTTTATGTTAAATGTTATAATAGACATGCTGAAAGAGGGGTGACAATGTTGGAAAGGACAATACTGCACTGTGACCTTAACGCTTTTTACGCTTCGGTGGAGGCATTAAAGAGGCCTGAGCTGAAAAAAGTTCCCATGGCCGTCTGCGGTAATCCAAAAAACCGTCACGGGATAATATTAGCAAAGAATGAGCTAGCAAAAAAGTGCGGTATACTCACTGCAGAGACTGTATTTTCGGCAAGACGTAAATGTCCCGACCTAGTGCTCGTTCCACCCAATCATGACGATTACGAAAAATACTCAAAGCTTGTCAATCAGATTTATCTAAGATACACAGATAGGGTTGAACCCTTTGGTATAGATGAGAGCTGGCTCGATGTTACTGGTTCGCTCTCACTTTTTGGTAGTGGAAAGGATATTGCCGACTCAATTAGGGAGGACGTAAAAAGTGAGATCGGGCTTACTGTTTCGGTCGGTGTCTCATTTAATAAGGTCTTTGCAAAACTGGGCAGTGACCTGAAAAAACCGGATGCAACCACAGTTATATCACGAGATAAATACCGAGACATTGTCTGGCCGCTCCCGGTCAAGTCGTTGATCTATGTCGGAAAAGCTGCCTCCCAGACCCTAGCTAGGATGGGGATCCTCACAATAGGCGACCTTGCGGCAGCGGATAAGAGACTCGTGGCAATGAAGCTAGGAAAGCACGGGGAGATGATCTGTACTTATGCGAGGGGAGAGGATGATTCAGAGGTACGGGTGTTTGAAGACGATCCCGATTTGAAGACTGTGGGAAACGGGATGACATTCAGTAGGGATCTGGTGGATATAAATGATATTAAGGCCGGGGTAACCGAACTTGCGGACACTGTTGCGATGCGACTGCGAAAAAACGGGCTAATGTGCACTACAGTTCAGGTACAGATAAGAGATCCACATTTCAAAACTATTTCAAGACAGAGAGCACTAAAAAACCCGACACAGTATGCAAGGGAGATTACAGAAGCCGCTATGCAGCTTATTCGAAATTCGTGGAAGGTGGGAGCACCAATCAGATCGATCGCAATAACCGGAGCAAATCTTATACCAGAAGACTACGCCACCGAACAACTAGACCTGTTTGATACATCGATCTATATGCGAAGGGAGCGCACAAGGAAGATAGCATCGGCCATCGATAGCATAAGGGACAAGTACGGTAAGGAGTCTATCTCCTTCGGTTCAAAGTTGGGTAAAGATATATTTGCCTCTCATGAAACTGACGCAGAAAATGATAAGACAGAATAACAGCGATTGGTTTACATAAATTTGAGAAAATGTTCGGCAATATACCTAATTCACACTTTTCGCTCTATTAATTACAAAAAATTGTGATATAATTAGAGAAAGATTTGCGAGAGGTTTGAAAATGGAAAGGAGCACTATAATCCGTCATGTAACGCTGATCCTGTGGAATATGAATATTACTTCGCTAAAGAACCACGAGACAGACCTGTATTTAGACTGCGTATTTTGCAAAGCAAGGCGGGGAAGAAGACGGACAGCAGTTCACTATGAGGCGTCGGTTCGTTTTGATGAACGCGATCGTGTTGTATACTTCTGGGACCATGTGACATTACTTAAGAGCGGACACACTCGCTTTTCCGGTAATAGACGCTGCTATAAGTACTGTACTGTCATCAATCCAAATGCCAGAAATGAAAGGTCTTCGCCTGTTACGTTTCATCTGGCTGAGATTCCTGTTATGATGAGAACTATTGCCAGAGATTGTGGGTGGAGGTTTAGGCTGGTGTCCACAAAGGAGAAAGCTCTTTATCCCTCGTATATTCGTCCGGTCTGTCACGCCAAGGCAATTAGTAATGGCAAGTTGATCAATTCGCGTAAGTACCAGGTGTCGATTGTAATAAAGTCAGTTCTTCATAGAGTGAAAGAAGCCCTTGTTTCCTGAATAGGTGAAAAACACATAAAGTACTATAAACGGAGCTGCAAGCGAAAAGCCTGCAGCTCTGTAAATTCGTACGCCACGAATTGGGAAGCATTCTACCCGATTACTGGGGTTACATTTCTTCCTGCGGTGCGATAACAGTCGAATCTACTCTATTATAAACCTAACTCCAAAAGGGTATTCTTCGCTGTCATCGACCTCTTTTTTTTCAACCTTCTCCTTTTTTTGCGTATTTAGGTACATTTGCTCCATTTTTTTGTCCTGATGTTCTCTGCTTATTTTCTGCAGCTCAAGAAATTCACGGTATGAATACAAGTAAATCACCTCAAGCTATCATATGAAAAGCTGAAAGTCCTTGTTAATTCGTAGTATTCCACGAAATTATCTTTAGCACTAATAAATCTACCCCCGACAAAGCACAATAATGAACGGGGGTTATTTTTATGTTTATAGATCACAGAGTTGTTGAAACCGAAGGCGGATTTGAGCTGATACTCTACCTCGATCCGATGTTGACCGAGTTTTCCGAAGAACTAGGGAGAAGGGGAAGGCGGAAGCGCAACAGGTCGCTGCGAGAGAATGCTGTCGAATACATCCGGGAGAAAATCCCTGGGCTGAACGCGAAGCGCATAAAAGTAATGCTTGGAGCTGTTCTCGTAACGACTCTTGCCCTCTCAGGACCTATACCTCAAAAGGCAGAGGCATACAGCGCAGCGTCTGTTCAAAAATCCACTCAACAGAGTGTTAACGTAACCATAAACGGTAGTTATTTGCACCTTTCGAGTCCTGCTGTAAACCGCAGTGGAACCGTGTATGTTCCTGCACGAGAGATTGCGAATGCGTTGGGCGGAACGGTGTGGTGGAACGGCAGTTCAAAAACCGTAGGTATCAACAAGGGTAGCACGAAAATCGCCTTTGTTATAGGGGCGAGGACAGCAAGGGTAAACGGCAGGTCGGTAGGTATGCCGCCGTCCTATATTATTAATGGCGTAACAATGGTGCCCGTTCGATTTTTGACTGAGGCATTAGGCCAGAGTGTCAGCTGGAACGGTGCGACACGAACCGTAAATATAAGTAACTCAGAACAAAACTCACCGGCTCCCAATACAAATACGGTAAGCTATCAAGAATATACTGTTAAATCAGGGGATACTATTTGGGACCTCTCAATAAAATTCGGTCTACCACAAGCGGAACTGCTTAAAGTCAACGGGCTCACAATGAACAGCCACCTGTACATTGGTCAGAAGTTGACAATTCCGGTCCACCATATTGCAGTGCAAGCAACTGTTAGTGAGAGGCATGGTGAATATTTGGATTGGTGGACGGAAGCTCAGTATGTTTTTCCGATCAATAAAGTAGCGACAGTGACCGACTTTAGAACGGGCCGCTCCTTTCAGATAAAGCGCACAATTGGTGCAAATCACGCAGACTGTGAGCCCCTAACAGCTAACGATGCCTCCATTATCAAGCAGATTTGGGGAGGCAGTTACTCATGGGCCGAGAGAGCTGTGATTGTAAGTGTTGATGGGAGGAAGATAGCAGCATCAATGTCTTCGATGCCCCATGATATTGACTATATTAAGAACAACAACTTTAACGGCCACTTTGATTTGCATTTCAAAAACAGTACGAGACATTACGATGGAGCGATGACGCCCGCACACCAGCAACAGGTAAGAATTGCCGCGGGGCTTGCATAGCGTTGAGTAAATACAACTTCACCAACTAAGGGGGAAGTCCTTTGGACGAGAGTAAGAAAGCAAACAGTGAGAACACCGAAGCGCGACAGGCAGACATGGACCAGATAGAGCAGCTTGGATCGGTTACAACTGGTGGTCCCGGCGACAATGTCCACTGCATTGTAATTGTAGGACAGATTGAGGGACATCAGGTTTTACCGTCACAAAACAAGACCACTAAGTATGAGCATGTTATGCCCCAGCTCGCTGCGATTGAAGAGAGCAGGGAGATTGACGGGCTACTTGTGATGCTCAATACTGTAGGGGGAGATATCGAGGCCGGTCTTGGTATTGCCGAGCTGATTTCTGGCATGAAAAAGCCGACTGTCTCGCTTGTTCTTGGAGGTGGTCACTCAATAGGTGTACCATTGGCGGTGTCGGCAAAAAGGTCATTTATTGTACCATCAGCGGCAATGACAATCCACCCTGTTAGGCTGAACGGTATGATAATCGGAGTCCCGCAGACATTTAACTATTTTGAGAGAATACAGGACAGAATTGTCAAGTTTGTCACATCAAATTCTAATATATCGGAGGAGAAATTCCTAGAGCTGATGTTGAACACCGGAGAGCTTGCTGCGGATGTTGGAACTGTAATTGACGGGAATCAGGCGGTAGAGCTTGGTCTTATCGACCGGCTAGGCGGTCTCTCGGATGCCCTTGAAGAGCTCCACAAGATGATAGAGGAGAACAGAAGGGCTAATGAAGCAGAGGGTAGATATCATCAAGGCCACGAACCCCAAAGCCCTGGCAGTAATGACGAAGAGAATACCAAAAATCCGCCTGCCAAGGGTGGAAAGAGGCATGAGAAATCCGAAGATAAATGTGGTAGCAGGAAGAAAAAAACGGGTGCTGTTGCTCTTGATGAGGAGGGTAAGTAATCAAGTGTTATATACGATAATGCCATTGGAGTTGATATTTGCGGAAGAGATCGATGAACCGGAGGAGGAGAACGTTGGAGGAGTCACAATGATTTGGAGAAGCTCTCCTGAGGGTCAGAAGTATCTATCGCGAATTATCTCAACAGACCTTAAGGATTTTTTGAAGTACAGTGTCTGATTATACCTTCTTAATTATGAGTCCAGCTAACGAAAACAGCAAAAAGATAACGAGATTAGATGCAACGACACTTGCGCCTGCTGGTGTTGAGAAGCCGTAAGAAACGAAGAGACCTGCAATAAAGCACACAACAGAAACGACTGCTGAGGTAATAATGACTCCGCGGAAGCTCTTGCATACTCTCATTGAGGTAAGGGCGGGAAACACAATCAGGCTGGAAATTAGGAGTGCTCCCATTATTCGCATCCCCACAACGATTGTAGCTGCGGTAAGCAGTGCTATTAAAGTATTTTGTAAGTTCGTATTGATTCCACTAGCCTTTGCGAAATTCTCATCAAAGGTTACTGCGAAAATCTTATTATGGAACACAATATAGAGTGTAAGTACAATGAGTGAGAGAGCGACGCTTAGATAGACGTCGCTTTTGCTCATGGCCAGGATACTCCCGAACATGAAATTGAATACATCAATATTTATCCCTTTAGTTATCGAAGCCGAGATAACACCAATGGCGAGTGAGCTGCTAGTTATGATTGCTACTGCTGCATCGCCTTTAATCTTGCTACTCTCACTTATACGAAGCAAAAGAACTGCTGCAATCATCACAACTGGCAGTGATATGTGTAGGGGTGAGATGTTTAGCGCAAGTGAAAGAGTTAGCGCTCCAAAAGCAACGTGGCTCAGTCCATCTCCTATCATCGAGTAGCGCTTAAGAACGAGGGAGACTCCAAGAAGTGATGAACAGAGGGCAACAAGTACTCCTGCAATGAGCGCACGCATCAAAAAACCGTATGTCAAGAAGGCCTCAATTATTGTTCTCATATCAACCGGCTCCCAGCATTCTCTTGCCAACATCTGTGTTGACGTAATCTTCGACCGATCCAAAGAATAACGGAGTAGTCTCTAGATGCAGGATTTTACTTGCGTTCTGTACGGCGGCCGAAACATCATGAGAGACCATAATAATGGTTATATTGCGGTCACGGTTAAGTGATTTTACTACACCATAAAAAGCGGAAGTGGCCACAGGGTCCAGACTTATTGTCGGTTCGTCAAGGATAAGCAGGCGCTGCGTCGCGCATAGAGCACGTGCGAGCAGGACTCGCTGCTGCTGACCGCCGGAAAGCTCCATATAGGATTTTCCCGCCAAATCTGAAATGGACAGTGTCTCCAGGTTTTTTACCGCCAGTTCTCTGTCCTTCTTCCCATAAAAGACCCTGAATCCTTCCCTGTTCAGGCAGCCCGATAGAACAACCTCCATCACCGAAGCGGGAAAGTCCTTCTGAATGGTCGTCTGCTGCGGCATGTATCCAACTTCGCGCTTAGTGATGCCGATGTACTCTATTAGCCCGGAATCAGGTTCCTTAAGCCCCAATAGACCCTTAAGAAGGGTCGTCTTTCCCGAACCATTTTCACCGATTATACAGAGGTAGTCCCCCGCGTCAACAAAAAAACTCAGATCCTTCAATGCGGGGACAGTCTCATAGCTCATATTCAGGTCGGAGCACTCCAACAGCCGCATATCAATTAAGCCCCTTTCTGAGGTTCTCTGCGTTTTTGCGCATGAGGTCGATGTAGGTTACGCCGTCACTAAATTCTTCCTTTGTGACATTGTGACATGAGTGGAACAGCAGCATTTCGGCACCCGTCGCTTCGCTGAGTGAACGCGCGATTTTCGGGTCGTTTAGCTCCGCATAGAAGATTACGGGAATATCCTTTTTGATGATCTCGTTTATCATCGAGGTTATCGTAGAGGCGCTCGGCTCAGACTCAGCAGAGCACGAATCAAAGGCCGCATGTATCTCTAGGCCGTATTCATCGGCAAAATACTGTAGTGCAAACCTGTCGCCGAAAAATATTTCTTTCCTCTTGCTTGTCTCTACAATATTACGAAACTCGGCGTCAAGCTGTTTGAGCTCTACCTTGTAGGCGTCCGCGTTGTTGATATAGTACTGCTCATTCTCAGGATCAAGTTCACAGACTGCTGAAAGTATTCGATCCACCAAGGTAGCGGCGATGACAGGGCTCGTCCATATGTGGGGGTCAAGTTCGTGAATGTGTATATGGGTAGCATCGCTGTACTCATAACTATCATCCTCGTGGTCATGGTGAGCATCGTCGTGATGCTGATCAATATCTTCAGCCAATGCCACTACGCGCAGATTTTCGTTTGAAACTCCCTGCAATATACTCTCGGCCCATGCTTCCATATCAGCTCCGGTATATATAAACAAATCACTTTCGTTGATAGCAATAATATCTGCGGGAGTTGGGTCGTATGAGTGGGTTTCAACTCCGGGAGGGAGGAGCATAGTGACGTCTGCATACTCGCCGACGACCGCTCTAACGAAATCGTAGTGTGGAAATATCGTTGTGATAATTTTCAGCCTGTTTTCGATGGTTTCTTCCGGTGTGCTCTCCGTTTTTGAAGCAGTTGTTGATGGGTGCGGATTGCATGAAACAAGTGTTACAGCCATGAGTAGGAGTGAAAAAAGCGTTCGCAGAACTCGTACTGAGATTTTAAAACGTCTCCTTGAGCGATTGATGAGAAGATTCATATAGTGTACTCCTGTGTTTTCTAGTGCTTATTAGCGCACTCTGCGCAGTCTCCGTATACAACAGTCTGAACTGGATCTGCCCGGAAGCCATGCTTGTCCTCGAGATGACAGAAAAGGCTATCCA